>DUQY01000272.1 GCA_012837565.1 Bacteroidales bacterium
CAAAACAGAAAATGAATATTGAAGTTTTAAAATCAAAGATACATAGGGCAGTAGTAACTCGTGCTAACCTTAATTATATTGGTAGCATAACAATTGACCAGGACTTAATGGATGCTGCTAATTTAATTGAAAACGAAAGAGTCTTTATCTTCGACATTAATAACGGGGAGAGATTCGACACCTATGTTATTAAAGGTGAAAGAGGAAGTGGTGAGATAGGTATTAACGGAGCTGCAGCACGCAAGGTGCAAATTGGGGACTTCGTAATCATCGTTTCTTATGCATCAATGGACTTTGAAGAAGCAAAAAAACACACCCCAACTGCTATATTTCCACAAGATAACAAACTAGTTTAGTTGCTAAAAAGTAATTAAATAATAATTCGATGAAAAAAACCATTAGGTTAGTATTATTCTTGTCCATAGGAATAGGTTTTATTTGGTGGTTTGTTTCCAAACTAAGCCCAGAGGAGTTAAACCAAGTCTTTGACTCATTCTCAAAAGCTAACTATTTTTGGTTCGTTGTGGCATTACTAATCAATATATCAAGTGCTTTAGTAAGAGCAGTACGCTGGCAACAACTTATTCGACCAATGGGTTATAATCCCAAACTAATGCCAACCTTCCTTGCAGTAATGTCAGGATACTTAGCCAACTTAGCAGTACCTCGTTTGGGTGAAATCTTACGCTGCGGACTTATAAGCAAGAGTCAGAAAATACCATTCGAGAAAGCAGTAGGCACAGTAGTAATTGAGAGAACTGTTGATACAATATTATTTATATTAATATTCTTCTTAGGACTTATGATAGAGTTTAACTATATCAAAGACTATATCTTCAACAATATCAACAATATAATAACCTTAGAGAAACTCCAATCCCTAATTATTGTTGGCGTAATATCAATGGCTTTAGTATTTATAATAATCTTCTTACTAAGGAAGAAAATTAGAGAAACTAAGTTATACAACAAGATAAAAGAAGTATTACTTGGCTTTCTTGAAGGAATAAAATCCATACTTAAACTAAAGAACCCTTTACTATTTATATTTAACTCATTACTTATATGGTTTATATGGATACTAGGAACCTACGTTATCTTCCTTTGTTTTCCAGAGACCATGCACCTATCCTTCAAAATAGCATTTATAGCAACAATCTTAGGAGCCATAGGACCAATAGTAACCCCAGGAGGAATTGGAATATTTCCCGCAATCATTGCACAAGTACTATTAATGTATGGAATAGTTAAACCAATTGGCTATGCAGCAGGATGGTTACTTTGGATAGTATCACAGATAGGTATAATACTAATAGGACTAACAGGCTTTATTTACTTCTCAAAAACCAAGAAAAAAGATGAAACAAATAGAATCAATCAAAAATAAAATCTACACCCTCGAAAACTTAGAACAACAACTAAAAGTCTGGGCAAAAGAGAGTAAGAAAATCGTTTTCACAAATGGTTGTTTCGATATCATTCACCAAGGACATATAGACTATTTAGCAAAAGCCAAAGACTTAGGCGATATACTAATAATAGGACTCAACACCGACAAGTCCGTAAGTGAGATAAAAGGCAAAAACCGCCCTATACAAGACCAAGTATCAAGAGCAATAATCTTAGCCTCAATGCAATTTGTAGATTCAATAGTATATTTCTCGGACCCCACCCCCTATAAGTTAATTAAGGCAATACAACCCGATATCCTAGTCAAAGGAGCCGACTACAAAGCCGAAGAAATAATAGGCTACGATATAGTAAAACAAAAAGGAGGAGAAATAAAAACCCTAGAATTCCTTGAAGGCTATTCCACAAGTGCAATAGAGAAAAAGATACTATCCTCTTAATATTGGCTAATCTTTCCACCATATTTGTATTAATCGCCGTATCCGATTTTATGCCTGATTTTTTAACCATTCTTTGTAAAAACTCAGAACTAATTC
>DUQY01000273.1 GCA_012837565.1 Bacteroidales bacterium
AACTCAAATCTCCTATCCTATTTCCTATTTTACATTTCTCGATACCTAACATCAAAGACTCTTTGGTTACTTTCATTAAATCTTTTGCCTCTTGAGAAACTCCCGCTAAGGCAAAGGTGTAAGCTGAATCACCAACCCAACCATTCATTTCAGTTCCGCAGTCTATTGATACGATGTCCCCTTCTTTGATTTCTCTTTTCCCAGGTATACCGTGAACTACAACTTCATTAACAGATATGCATAAGGATGCTGGAAAACCATTAAAGCCTTTGAAAGCTGGTAATGCTCCATTGTCTCTTATAAACTCTTCAGCAATTTTATCTAAACTTAGAGTAGTAACTCCTGGTTTAATAAATTTACTTACCTCTGATAAAGTTTCCCCTACTAATAAAGAACTTAATCTATACTCTTCAATCTCTTCTGCAGTTCTTTTATGTATCATAACTTTTCTAAACATATCAAATTACATTTGAGATGATCTGCCTTTTATTCTACCTGATTTTGTCAATCCATCATAGTGACGCATCAATAAATGACTCTCTATTTGTTGTAGAGTGTCTAATACAACACCTACTAAAATCAATAATGAAGTTCCACCATAGAATTGAGCAAACTGTGAGTTAACACCAAACAGACTAATAAATGCTGGAAGAATTGCAACAATTGCAAGGAAAATTGATCCTGGTAGAGTTATTTTGGAAAGAACATTATCGAAAAACTCTTCTGTTCTCTTTCCTGGTTTAACGCCCGGAATAAATCCACCATTCTTCTTCATGTCATCAGACATTTGTTTTGGATTAATCGCAATGGCTGTATAAAAAAATGTAAATGCTATAATTACAACAGCAAATATTAAATTATACCAAAAACCATTGAAGTCAGACAATGCTGCTCTTATTCCTTGCATGCTTTCTGAATCAGAAAAACCAAACAAGGTAACAGGAATAAACATTATTGCTTGAGCAAAAATAATTGGCATAACACCAGCTGCATTAACTTTAATAGGAATATACTGACGAGCACCACCATATTGACGGTTGCCAACTATTCTTTTTGCATACTGAACAGGTATTCTTCGTGTTCCTTGAACTAAGAGTATACATAGCATAATTACTATTAATAATACTACTAACTCAACGAAAAATATAACAAGACCTCCACCTTGCTCTTCCATTCTTGAAGCGAATTCAGCAAATAGAGCAAAAGGTAATCTTGCAACAATACCCACCATAATTAATAATGAAATACCATTACCGATTCCTTTATCTGTAATTCTTTCTCCAAGCCACATAACAAATAGGGTACCACTAGTAAGCATTACTGCCATTGGAAGTGCCCAATTGAAAAAGTTTAGACTATCACTACCCGTAATACTATAAATTGTAGCTCCTTGAAGTTGATATCTTAAATTTGTAAGGTATGCAAATGCTTGAAAGATGGTAACAACAACTGTTAACAATCTTGTCATTTGATTTATCTTATTCCTACCACTTTCACCTTCTTTTTGCATCTTAGAGAAATAGGGAACTACCATGGTAAGCAATTGGACAACAATTGAAGCAGTAATGTAAGGCATAATCCCTAATGCAAAAATAGAAGCATTAGAAAACGCACCTCCTGAGAACATGTTTAACAAACCTAAAACTCCATCTTTAGTTTGGTCTTGTAGATTTGATAAATCACCGGGATTTATACCTGGTAAAACAACAAAAGATCCTATTCTATATATTAGTACTAATCCTAATGTATACAAGATTCTTGTTCTTAGATCCTTGATGTTCCAGATATTCTTAAGAGTATTGATAAATCTTTTCATTGCTTTATATTAGATTATTGTTACAACGCCTCCTTTTGCTTCAATTGCAGCCTTAGCAGCTGAAGAGAATGCATTTGCAGAAACATTTACTTTAAAATTCAATTCGCCTCTACCCAATACTTTAACTCTATCTTTTGAAGAGATTAAGCCGTTTTCTAGTAGAACGTCTAAAGTAAATTCAGTTATGTTTTTAGTCTCAGCTAAAGCATTAATTGCATCTAAATTAATTGCTGAATACTCAACTCTATTTATATTTTTAAAACCAAATTTTGGCAAACGTCTATATAATGGCATTTGCCCTCCTTCAAAACCAAGTTTACGAGAATAACCAGATCTTGATTTTGCTCCTTTGTGTCCTCTTGTTGAAGTGCCACCTCTACCAGAACCTTGACCTCTACCTATTCTCTTTCGGTTTTTTGTTGAGCCTTCTGCAGGTTTAAGATTACTTAAATCCATGATTACTATATTTTAACAGTGTTATTAATTATATTTCTTCTACCTTAACTAAGTGATTAACTTTTGCAATCATTCCTTTGATCTGAGGAGTTAATTCATGCTCTCTAGATTGATTCATTTTTCGTAATCCTAAAGACGCCAAGGTTTGTTTTTGACGAAGCGTTCTTCCGATTCCACTTTTAATTTGTGTAACTCTTACTTTCATGTCTTACCTTATTATTATCCGTTAAAAACTCTATCCAAATCAATTCCCCTCAATTTCGCAATTGTGTAAGGGTCTCTTAATTGGATTAATGCATCTATCGTAGCTTTCACAACACTATGTGGATTTGAAGAGCCTTTTGATTTTGCTAATACGTCCTTAATACCAACACTTTCTAATACAGCACGCATTGCACCACCGGCAATTACTCCAGTTCCTGGTGCAGCAGGTTTAATAAAAACTCTTGCTCCACTATATTTTCCAGTTTGTTCATGAGGTAAGGTTCCTTTTAAAACAGGAACTTTTATTAAGTTCTTCTTAGCATCATCAATACCTTTAGCAATAGCTGAAGTTACTTCTTTTGCTTTACCTAAACCGTATCCAACAACTCCATTTTCATTTCCTACTATAACAATAGCTGAAAAACTAAAAGTTCTACCTCCTTTAGTTACTTTGGTAACTCTGTTGATACTTACAAGACGATCTTTAAATTCAATCTCGCTTGATTTAACTCTTTTTACATTTAAGTCTGCCATATCTTTTTTAGAATTTTAAGCCGCCTTCGCGAGCTGATTCAGCTAATGATTTTACTCTACCATGGTATAAATAACCATTTCTGTCGAATACTACAGAATCAATACCAACTGTTATAGCTCTTTCAGCAATTAATTTACCAACTAGTTTCGCATGATCAATCTTTGGTCCTGCTTTAGTAAATGATTTTTCCATTGATGAAGCTGATGCTAAAGTTACACTATTATCATCATCAATCAACTGAGCATATATTTCTTTATTGCTTCTGAAAACTGTTAAACGAGGTTTGTTTGCTGTTCCGTAGATTTTTCTACGAATCCCCATTTTCAGTTTTAATCTTCTTATTTCTTTATTATTTGCCATCCTATTTTTCGGATTATATTTTATTCACTAAATTACTTAGCAGCCGCCTTACCAGCTTTTCTACGTACCTCTTCACCTTGGAAACGAATACCTTTACCCTTATAAGGTTCTGGTTTACGTAAAGAACGAATCTTTGCCGCAACTTGACCTAAAAGTTGTTTATCATAACTTGTCATGATAATTAAAGGACTTTTCCCCTTTAGAGTTATTGTTTCTAATTTTATTTCATTAGGAAGTTCAA
The DNA here is from genome assembly GCA_012837565.1 of Bacteroidales bacterium. Lineage (GTDB taxonomy): Bacteria > Bacteroidota > Bacteroidia > Bacteroidales > P3 > UBA10566. Next base: position 3,613 of record DUQY01000273.1, read on the forward strand.
AGTAAATGTTATGTGAGTAACCTAATGCTAACTCTAGTACTTGACCATTAGCTTGCGCTTTATAACCAACACCTATAACTTCTTGAACTGATTTAAATCCTTCTGAAACCCCTTTAACCATATTAAAAACTAAAGATCTATACAATCCATGCATAGCTTTATGGCGTTTTTGCTCAGATTCTCTCTCTAATGTTAAAGTATCTCCTTCTACTTTTAAAGTAACACAAGGATCTACACATTGAGTTAATGTTCCTAGGGCACCTTTAACAGTAACCACATTGTTATCGTTTACTGTAACTTCGACTCCTTTTGGAAGGCTTATCGGTAATTTACCTATTCTTGACATTTATATATCTCCTTTATTTTATTAGCTAATATAACAGATAACTTCTCCTCCAACATGTAAAGATCTTGCTTCTTTATCAGTCATTAAGCCTTTAGAAGTTGAAATTATAGCTATTCCTAGACCATTTAATACACGTGGAAGTTCTGTTGAACTAACATATTTTCGTAAACCCGGACTACTAACTCTAGTTAATTTTTGCATTGCTGACTCCTTAGTCATCGGATGATATTTTAATGCTATTTTAATTTGACTTGGGAATACATCATCTTCAAACTTATAGTTTAGAATATATCCTTTATCGAAGAGAATCTTTGTCATCTCTTTCTTTATCTTAGAAGCAGGAATTTCAACAACTCTATGCTTAGCTAATGCTGCATTTCTTATGCGAGTCAAATAATCTGCAATTGGATCTGTTAACATCTCTATTTATTTATTTATTTGCTTTGACCTTAATTTAATTACCAGCTTGCTTTTTTTACCCCTGGAATTAATCCAGCTAAAGCCATTTCTCTAAAATTAATTCGAGAAACTCCAAATTGTCTCATATAACCTTTTGGTCTACCAGTTAATTGACATCTGTTGTGTAAACGTACTGGAGAAGCGTTCTTTGGTAATTTTTGTAAGCCTTCGTAATCTCCAGCTTCAAGTAATGCTGCTCTTTTTGCAGCATATTTAGCAACCATTTTTTCTCTTTTGCGTTGTCTCGCTTTAATTGATTCTTTTGCCATATTATATATTAACTGTTTGGTTTTTAAATGGGAATCCAAAAGATTTTAAAAGCGATAATGCTTCTTTGTCTGTTTTAGCTGATGTTACAAGTGTAATATCCATTCCTTGAATATTAGAAATTTTATCAATTTCTATTTCTGGGAAAATTATTTGTTCAGTTATACCGAATGAAAAGTTTCCTCTTCCATCAAAGCCCTTATCGTCAATTCCTCTGAAATCTCTGATACGTGGAATAGATGATGAAATTAATCTATCAAGAAATTCATACATCTTATCTCCTCTAAGGGTCACTCTTACTCCAACAGGCATTCCTTTTCTTAACTTAAAGTTAGAAATGTCTTTCTTAGATTTAGTAGGAACTGCTCTTTGACCTGACACTAATGTCATTTCGTCGATGCCCTTATCAATAACTTTCTTATCTGTAATTGCAGTTTTTCCTAAACCTTGGTTTAAAGAAATCTTTAACAATTTAGGAACTTGCATTACAGTTTTGTAATTATGTTCTTTTACTAGTGCAGATACAATTTCTTCTTTATATTTCTGCTTTAATCTTGGTGTATATGGCATTATTTAATTACCTCCCCTGATTTTTTTGAATAACGAACTAACTTTTTAGTGTTTTCATCCAGTCTTCTACCAATTCTAGTTGTGTTTCCTTTTGCGTCAACAACAGCTAAATTTGATATATGGATTGAAGCCTCTTTTTCAATAATTCCTCCTTGAGTGTTTTGTGGACTTGGTTTAGAATGTTTCTTAACCTTGTTTACTCCTTCAACTATTGCTCGGCTCTTTTTTGGATATACAACAAGTACTCTTCCAGAACTACCTTTTGAGTCGCCTGCAAGTACTTTTACCATATCACCTTTTTTAATGTGCAATTTCATATCTATAATATTTTTTTGCTTTTTATAATACTTCAGGAGCTAGTGAAACTATCTTCATAAATTGTTTTTCACGCAATTCTCTTGCTACTGGTCCAAAAATACGCGTACCTCTTAATTCATCATTTGCGTTTAAAAGAACGCAAGCGTTATCATCAAAACGTATGTAAGAACCGTCTTTACGTCTTACTTCTTTTTTAGTTCTAACAACAACAGCTTTTGAAACTATACCTTTTTTAACATTCCCTGAAGGAATTGCATCTTTTATAGTTACTACAATCTTGTCTCCTAATGAAGCGTATCTTCTTTTAGTTCCTCCAAGAACTCTAATGCATAATACACTTTTTGCTCCGCTATTGTCAGCTACAATTAATCTTGATTCTTGTTGTACCATGTTATTTAGCTCTTTCTATTATTTCAACCAATCTCCAACATTTATTTTTACTCAATGGTCTTGTTTCCATTATTTTTACAACATCTCCCATGTTGCATTCGTTTTTCTCGTCATGAGCCATAAATTTGGAACTTTTCTTTACGAATTTTTCGTATTTTGGATGCTTTACCTTACGCTCAACGTACACACGAATAGTTTTATCCATTTTATTACTAATAACAAGACCTACTCTTTCTTTTCTTAAATTTCTTTCCATTATGAATTGAATTTAGGTATTATTTATTATCAACAGATTTAGAATCTAATTCTCTTTTTCTTAACTCTGTTATCATTCGTGCTATATCTCTTCGAGCTTCCTTAATTTTATTAGGATTTTCTAAAGGTGTAACAGCATGATTAATTTTCATTTTATTTAACTGCATCTTGTCAGCAGTTAATCTTTCTTGTAACTCTTGAGTAGAGAGTTCTTTTATTACATTGTTTTTCATATTCAATTCTTATTTATACTTCTTCAACGTAATCTCTTCTAACTATGAATCTGGTTGTAACTGGTAATTTTTGTGCTGCTAAACGCATAGCTTCTTTTGCAATTTCCATTGGTACTCCTTCAGCTTCAAACAAGATAGTTCCTGGCATTACCTTTGCTACAAAATACTCTGGAGCTCCCTTACCTTTACCCATACGAACTTCCGCTGGTTTTTTAGTAATAGGTTTATCTGGAAATATTCGGATCCACAATTGTCCCTCACGTTTCATATAACGAGTTACAGCTTGACGAGCAGCTTCAATTTGACGTCCTGTAACAAAACATGTTTCCAATGATTTTATTCCAAAACTACCAAAAGCTAACTCATGACCGCGAAAAGCAATACCTTTAATTCTACCTTTCTGCTGTTTTCTAAATTTTGACTTTTTAGGTTGTAACATTATCGTATGATATTTTACTTGTTAACTAATTTATTATTTTTTTCTACGTGGGCGTTGATTAAAGTTTGAAGGGCGTTGAGCACCACCGCGACCTCCTTCTTTTAAATTACCACCAACTGTAGAAGGAACTAGTTCAGGTTTCCCATAAATAATACCTTTACATATCCATACTTTTACACCAATACGTCCGTATGTTGTATGAGCTTCTGCTTGAGCATAGTCAATATCAGCTCTAAAAGTATGTAATGGAGTTCTTCCTTCCTTATAATGTTCTCTTCTTGCCATTTCTGCTCCCCCAATACGACCTGAAACAGAAACCTTAATTCCTTCTGCTCCTACTCTCATTGTTGAACTAATTGCAGTCTTAACAGCTTTTCTGTAAGAAACACGTCCTTCAATTTGACGAGCAATAGTTGCAGCAACTAAAACTGAGTCTAATTCTGGGCGTTTAACTTCAGAAATATTTATTTGAACATCTTTGTTTGTAAGTTTCTTTAATTCTTCTTTTAGTTTATCAACTTCTTGACCTGCCTTACCTATGATAAGACCTGGTCTTGCAGTATTAATTGTAACTGTAATAAGTTTTAAAGTTCTTTCAATATAAATTTTAGAAATACTAGCTTTAGATAGACGAGCATTAAGATATTTTCTTATTTTGTCATCTTCGACCAATTTTGCTTCAAATTTTTTCCCACCAAACCAATTAGAATCCCATCCTCTGATGATTCCTAATCTGTTGCCTATTGGATTTGCTTTTTGTCCCATCCTGATTATATCATTTACAAATTATACAAATTATTAATTTTCAGCATTAATTATTGCTGTCTCAGCATTCTTCTCTTCTACCTTACTGCCTAAAATAAGGGTTACGTGGTTAGAACGTTTTTTTATTCTATGACCAAGACCTCGAGGTGCTGTACGAAGACGTTTTAACTGTCTTCCTCCGTCTACTGAAATTTCTTTAACGAATAGTTCAGCATCTTCGATTCTTTTACCCTCATTTTTATTTTGCCAATTAGAAATAGCTGAAAGTAACAACTTACGTAATTTAGGTGCAGACTCTCTATGGCTAAATTGTAAAATACCTAAAGCTTTGTTTACATCTAATCCTCTTATTGCATCAGCCATCAATCTTGTCTTTCGAGGAGAAGTTGGGTTGTTATTTAACTTTGCAATATAAATAGACTTATTAGCTTCTTTACGTGCCTCAGCACTTATGTGTTTTCTTGATCCCATTTTTCGGCGAATTTTTGTTATTTCTTACCTTTATCTTTCTGTCCTGCATGTCCACGATAAATTCTCGTTGGAGCAAATTCACCAAGCTTATGACCTACCATATTTTCAGTTACATAAACAGGAATAAATTTATTACCATTGTGTACAGCAATTGTTTGACCTACGAAATCTGGAGAAATCATAGATGCTCTTGACCAAGTTTTAATAGTAGTCTTTTTGTTTTGCTCTTGTGAAGCTAAAACTTTCTTTTCTAACTTATAATGAATATAAGGTCCTTTTTTTAACGAACGACTCATTTCTACCTATGATTTAAATTATTTCTTACGTCTATCTACTATATACTTACTAGAATGTTTCTTTGGAGCTCTAGTCTTAAACCCTTTCGAAGGAATACCTTTTCTTGAGCGAGGTTGACCTCCACTAGCACGTCCTTCTCCACCACCCATTGGGTGATCGACAGGGTTCATTACTACTGGTCTTGTACGAGGACGTCTACCTAACCAACGTGATCTTCCAGCTTTTCCAGATACTTCCAAGTTGTGTTCAATATTGGAAACCATTCCAATTGTTGCCCTACAAGCTTGTAATATCATTCTAGTTTCTCCTGAAGGCATCTTGATAACAGCATATTTACCGTCTCTTGACATTAGTTGAGCATGAGAACCAGCACTACGTGCCATCTTTGCTCCTTGACCAGGATTTAATTCGATATTGTGAATTGTTGTACCAAATGGAATCTCACTTAATAATAAAGTATTGCCTATTTCCGGGGCAGCGCCGATACCTGACATGATTGTCTGACCAACTTTTAATCCGTGAGGACAAACTATATATCGTTTTTCACCGTCTGCATAAGCTACTAATGCAATACGAGCAGTTCTGTTTGGATCATATTCTATAGTTTTAACAACTGCAGGAATAGTATCTTTCTCTCTGCGAAAATCTATAAGACGATATAGTTTTTTATGACCACCACCAATATAGCGCATAGTCATTTTACCTTGATTGTTTCGTCCACCACTTTTCTTTACACCAAATGTTAAACTCTTCTCAGGCTCGGAAGCAGTTATTTCTTCAAAAGTACTTGCTACTTTGAATCTTTGTCCTGGTGTTGTTGGTTTTAATTTTTTTAAAGCCATCTATCTCTTATTCTTAAATATTGCTATAAAAATCTATTGAATCACCTTCTGCTAACATTACGATAGCCTTTTTAAAGTCCGATGATTTTCCTTTTATAAATCCTGCTTTTGTGTAGCGAGATTTATTTTTGCCGTTATAGTTCATAGTATTTACTCTATCAACTTTAACATTATATAAAGACTCTACAGCCTTTTTTATTTCTATTTTATTTGCTCGTCTATTAACAATGAAACCAAAACGATTAGAAAACTTTTCTGTCGTTTTAGTCATTTTTTCTGTAATAATCGGCTTAACTATGATTTCCATTTTTATCTTGTTAAATGTTAATTATTCTTACTATTTTAAGAATTAGAGCTTAAACTTTCCAATTCTTTGATTGCTGTTTCAGAAAAAATTACACTGTTAGCACGTAATAAATCATATGTATTGACTGATCTTGCATCAGTTATACTTATACACTCTATGTTACGAGCCGACAAAATTACAAAATTATCTTGATTATTCAACACAAATAGTGATTTTTTTTCACCTAACTTCAAATCTCCTAACACTTTCATCATGTTTTTGGTCTTTGGAGTATCAAAAGTGAAATCCTCAACAACAATTAACTTCTCTTCTTTAACTTTGTATGATAAAGCAGAATGACGAGCTAACCTTTTAACTTTTTTGTTAAGTTTGAAAGAATAATCTCTTGGTTTTGGGCCGAATGCTCTACCTCCACCAACTCTTGTAGGACTTTTTGCATCACCTGCTCTTGCTCCACCTGTACCTTTTTGACGTTTTAGTTTTTTGGTTGAACCAGCAATTTCTGAACGTTCTTTTGATTTATGAGTACCTTGACGTTGGTTTGCAAGATATTGTTTAACATCTAGCCAAATTGCATGATCATTAGGTTCAACTCCTAACAAAGAGTCACTAACATCAATTGTTCTGCCGGTGTCATTTCCATCTATATTATAAACTTTTATCTCCATCTCTCAAGTTTTAAAATTGAACCCTTTGGACCCGGTACAGATCCTTTAACTATTACTAAATTCTTTTCTGCTACTATCTTAAGTACTTCTAGGTTTTGAATTTTAACTCTCTTTCCTCCCATTCTTCCTCCCATTTTCATACCTTTAAATACTCTTGCTGGAAAAGAAGCTGCACCAATAGAACCTGGAGCACGTAATCTGTTATGTTGTCCGTGAGTAGTACCACCTACACCATGAAATCCATGACGTTTCACAACACCTTGGAATCCTTTACCTTTTGATATACCTACAACATCTAAATACTCTCCTTCAACGAACACATCACATGTTACTGATTCTCCAAAAGCTTTTTTCTTACCTTCTTCGAAACGAGTAAATTCAGCAACGTGTCTTTTAGGAGTTGTACTTGCTTTTGCGAAGTGACCTCTCATTGGCTTTGTACAACTCTTTTCCTTCATTTCTTCGAATGAAAGCTGAAGAGCTGAATAACCATCCGTTTCAACGGTTTTGATTCTAGTTACTACGCAAGGACCAGCTTCTATAACTGTGCATGGTTGTTGTCTACCATAGGCATCAAAAATACTGGTCATTCCGATTTTTTTCCCAATTAAACCTGACATTTCTTGTTTTTGTTTTAATAAATACTCAGCTTGCTTTGTTGCATAGGCTGATTGTTTAACTTAATCTACTTTATAGTTGCAGACAACTCAGTTAAACCTTAATTTCAACTTCAACACCGCTTGGAAGCTCTAATTTCATTAAAGCATCAATAGTTTTAGTTGAAGTGCTGTAAATGTCCAACAATCTTTTAAAAGTACACAATTGAAATTGTTCTCTTGCTTTCTTGTTAACGAAAGTTGCACGGTTTACTGTGTAAATTTTCTTGTTAGTTGGAAGTGGAATTGGTCCATTAACAACTGCACCAGTTAATTTTACAGTTTTTACGATTTTTTCAGCAGACTTGTCTACTAAGTTGTGATCGTACGATTTTAATTTAATTCTAATTCTTTGACTCACGTTCTTTGTCTTTATATTAGTTTTCTTATGATTTATTCAATACTGATTCTGTAATGTCTTTAGGCGCTTCAGCATAATGCGAAAATTCCATTGTTGAGTTTGCACGACCAGAAGTAATAGTTCTTAGGGCTGTTACATAACCAAACATTTGAGAAAGTGGAACCTTACATTTAACTGCTTGAATACCCACCTTAGCTGTTACATTTTCAAGAATAGCTCTTCTTCTATTTAAGTCGCCTGTTACAGCTCCTAAATAAGTGTCTGGAGTTGTTACTTCAACTGCCATGATTGGTTCTAAAAGAATTGGTTTAGCTTTTCTTGCTGCTTCTTTAAATGCTATTTTAGCACAAAGCTCAAATGACAATGCATCAGAGTCAACAGCGTGATAAGATCCATCAATAACAGTTACCTTCATGCTTTCGATAGGGAAACCTCCAAGAACACCATTTTGCATAGCTTGTTTGAAGCCCTTTTCAATTGGAGCAATAAATTCTTTTGGAATATTACCACCCTTAACTGAATTAACAAATTGAAGACCCTTAAAGCCTTCTTCTGCTGGCTCTAAAGTGAACAAAATATCAGCAAACTTACCTCTACCACCAGTTTGTTTTTTATAAACTTCTTTATGTTGGTATGAAGTAGTAATAGCTTCTTTATATGCAACCTGAGGAGAACCTTGATTTACATCGCAGCTAAACTCACGACGCATACGATCTAAGATAATGTCTAAGTGAAGCTCACCCATTCCTGACATTACAGTTTGACCAGATGCCTCATCAGTAGCAACCCTTAGAGTTGGATCCTCTTCAACTAGTTTTGTAATTGCATTATTGAACTTATCAATATCAGCTTGTTGTTTTGGTTCAATTGCTATAGAGATAACAGGCTCAGGGAATGTCATTGATTCCAATACTATTGGGAATGATTCATCACAAAGAGTGTTTCCTGTTTTAATATCTTTAAATCCAACAGCTGCACCAATATCTCCAGCATCAATCCTATCTAAAGAATTTTGCTTGTTTGCGTGCATTTGAAGAATACGAGAAATACGTTCTTTTTTTCCTGTTGAAGCATTGAAAACATATGAACCTGCCTCAAGAGATCCTGAATAAACACGGAAGAAACAAATCCTACCAACATAAGGGTCGGTTGCAATCTTAAATGCTAAAGCAGAAAATGGAGCCTTAGGGTCATTTGCATGACGAGTTTCGGCTTTTTCAGTTTTTGGATCAAACCCTTCTATTTCTGGAAAATCTAAAGGACTTGGTAAAAATGCAGTAATTGCATTAAGTAGATTTTGAACTCCTTTGTTTTTGAAAGCAGTACCACATAAAACTGGAGTAATTCTCATTGCGCAAGTAGCCTTACGAACATGGAATATCATCTCATCTTCTGTGATAGAGTTTTCATCATCCATATATCTCATCAGAAGTTCTTCATCTTCCTCAGCAACTCCTTCAATAAGCATTTTTCTGTACTTAGCCGCTACTTCCTTCAAATCTTCAGGCATAGGGATTTCATACATTTTTGTTCCATTAGAAGCCTCCTCGTACATTAATGCCTTGTTTGAAATAAGGTCAATAACACCTTTGAATAAGTCTTCTTGTCCGATTGGAATTTGAAGTGGAACAGGATTTGCACCTAAACGTTCTTTGATTTGTCCTATTACGTTAAAAAAGTCTGCACCTGCACGGTCCATTTTATTAACAAAAGCAATACGAGGAACATTATATTTATCAGCTTGACGCCACACTGTTTCACTTTGTGGTTCAACTCCACCAACAGCACAGAAAAGTGCAACAGCACCATCCAAAACTCTTAGTGAACGTTCTACCTCAACAGTAAAGTCAACGTGTCCAGGAGTGTCAATAATATTAATCTTGAAATGATTGTTATTATAATCCCAGAAAACTGTAGTTGCTGCAGAGGTAATGGTAATTCCACGTTCTTGTTCTTGAGCCATCCAGTCCATTGTTGCAGAACCTTGGTGGGTCTCTCCTATCTTGTGGTTTTTACCTGTAAAGAATAAGATACGCTCAGTAGTTGTTGTTTTACCAGCATCTATATGAGCCATGATTCCTATATTCCTTGTATTTTTTAAATCTCCCATTGTTATATCTTTCTCCCTACTTTATATTAGAATCTAAAATGAGAGAAAGCCTTATTAGCTTCTGCCATTCTATGAATATCTTCTTTCTTTTTATATGCAGCACCCTCTTCCTTAGCAGCAGCGATAATTTCACTTGCTAAACAAAGAGCCATTGTTTTTTCATTTCTTTTTCTTGCAAAGCTAATCAAACTCTTCATTCCCATTGATTGCTTTCTTTCTGCACGTATTTCAGAAGGGATTTGGAAAGTTGCTCCACCAATTCTGCGGCTACGAACCTCAACATTTGGTGTAACATTTACTAATGCTTTTTTCCACATCTCTAAACCATCTTCTTTTGTACGCTCACCAACAACTTTGATAGCATCATAAAAGATATTATAAGCTGTTGTTTTTTTACCCTTCAACATAATGTTATTAACGAATTTTGTTACGATAGTTTCGTTAAACATTGGATCTGGAAGGATAATCCTTTTCTTTGGTCTTGCTTTTCTCATTTTATTAGTAAAGCTATGTTAATTATTTCTTAAACTAGATTTATTTTGTTGCTTTTGGACGCTTAGTACCATACTTAGAACGTCTTTGTTTTCTACCATCAACACCTGCAGTATCTAATGCACCGCGGATAATGTGGTAACGAACACCTGGAAGGTCCTTAACACGACCACCTCTAATCATTACAATAGAGTGTTCTTGTAAGTTATGTCCTTCACCTGGGATATAAGCATTCACTTCTTTTTGATTCGTCAAACGAACTCTAGCAACTTTTCTCATTGCAGAGTTTGGTTTTTTTGGAGTTGTAGTGTAAACTCTGGTACAAACACCACGACGTTGAGGACATGAGTCTAATGCAGGAGATTTACTCTTGTAATCGAAATCACTACGTCCTTTACGAACTAATTGTTGAATTGTTGGCATACCTTAATTTAAAATTAATATATATCTTTTTTTTATTTTTCTTTGCTAAATTCGGGTTGCAAAGGTATTACTAAAATCTCACATATACAATACTTAATGAAAAATATTGTCTATTGTAAATAAACTTAAGTAAGTTCAGCCCTCAAACATTAACGTCTTAAGAAACCATAGCCACTTGGTTTTCAATTAAGATTACACTTTCTCTACTTGTGTTCAACCCTATTAATCTTTAGAACAAAGAATAAATTCACACTACGAAAGTCGTTACCATATTTTTGGGAGTGCAAAAGTACAAAAAATAATTCAACTAGCAAACAATTAGAGCTTTTTTATTTTTTTATTTGTAAAAAACAGAAAAATGTTGGTGTTTTCAAGAAAAGTTTGTTTCTTTGCCAAACAAAACAACTAAAAAGAAAGAAATATGAAAAAATTTGAATGCGAACCTTGTGGTTACATCTATGACCCAGAATTAGGAGATCCAGAAAGTGGAATTAAACCAGGAACTTCATTTGAAGACCTTCCAGAAGATTGGGTATGCCCACTTTGCGGAGCTGGTAAAGAAGATTTTGCAGAAGTTGAATAATCATTAACAAGCAAAATGAAAACGAAAAGTGAGGGTTTATTTAAGCTCTCACTTTTTTTATATAAGCTATTTTTTGTTGATTTTTCAAGTTGATTTAACTAAATAAAGATATAGAAAATTAAAACAAAGAAAGGATTTCTTGAATCGCCACTTTAAAAAAATGAATCAAAGAAAGAATTTTCTGAATCAAAGAAAGAATTTAGTGAATCAAAGAAAGAAAAATCTGAAATAAGGATTCGTTTTATCTTCTGAACTTATAGGTTATGGTTCCTTTTTGTTCGAATGGTGCATTTGGGTTTTCAGAGAAGATTGAACGGCTTGCTGCACTTTCACAATTACGCCACAATGAACGATTGTCAATTGTTGTGCCTCTTGCTCCTGCAACTGCTCTGGTTACTTTCCCTTCTGGGTTTACCCATATTGTAACAACAATTGATCCTACTTCGTCGGTTTTTGATGGAGGTAAGCTTAGACTCTTTGAATCCCTTCCTATTAAAGAGAATGAGGTTCCTGAACCTGTTAGGTCGTAGCCTGTGCCTCCACCACCCGTTCCTTCACCTTCATCTACTCCTGATCCTTTGCCTTGTCCTACTCCTCCGCCATCTTGACCCTTTACCTTACCTTTTCTGAATAGGGCATTTGGATTAACGGTTTCCTCTGGGGAGGCTACGTTTTTCTTTGGAGCATCAGTTTTCTTAGCAACAATAGGGCTGTCTTCTGCGTCTTGTGAATAAAAATCTTCTTCCGAACTAGAAACATCGTGAATTGAACCTTGTGCATCGCTTCCGCCTGCATCTCCTATTAGAGCGTTTCCATCTCCAAGCAGGTCTCCAATATTCATTTCCACTCCTATTTCAGGTGGTGGTGGGTCTAGATATTTTAACCCCGTGAAATAAAGCAACAATAAAATAACTCCATGAAATAATAGGGTTACTATTAAACTTGTGATGGTTCTTTTATTATCTTTATCTTTTAATTCCATTTCTATTTATTTGCTTCGGTTGCAAGTATTACTCTATGGCTTTGTCCGGTTTGTGCGTTTATTTTATTAACCGCATCAATAACTACTACCACATATTGTATTGGAACAGTTTTGTCTGCATGCAGTTTTATTGTTCCGTCTTGTATGTTTGCTGTGTAGTTGTATATGGCAGATTGTAGCTCTGCCTCTGGTGTTGGTTGATTCTCTACAAAAAACTGGTTGTCGGTGTCAATTGAAACTGTTACGTTTTGCTTTGCCATTGTTTGTCCAGAGCTGCTTTTTGGTAATAGTATTTTGATTGCATTTGGACTTATAAGGGTAGAGGTCAACATAAAGAAGATAAGCAACAAAAAAACTAAGTCGCTCATCGATGAGGCATTAAAATTTGGATCTATTTTATTTCTTGTTTCAATCATTTTAATCAGAGTTTAAGCTGGTTCATGTAACAAATCCATAAATTCCATTGTTCTTGCTTCAAGTAGGAATACTATTTTATTGATTTTACTTACAAGTATGCTATAAAGGAAATTACAAATAATACCAACAATTAGGCCACCTACCGTTGTTACCATTGCTTGGTATATTCCTGAGGATAGAATTTGGATATCGATATTGTTTCCCGCATTTGCCATGTCGAAGAAAGCAATTACCATCCCTGTTACTGTTCCAAGGAATCCAATGCTTGGTCCTAAGCCTGCAATTGTTCCAACAAGTGATACTCCGTTTTCTAGGCGTGCTACTTCAAGTTTTCCAACATTTTCAACAGCTTGGTTAATGTCGTTAAGTGGTCTACCTATTCTTATTAGTCCTTTATCTAACATCCTTCCAATTGGAGAGTCGTTGTTTTTGGTTAGGCTTCTTGCTCCCTCAAGGTCTCCTTTGTGAATGTATGTCTTAATGTTATTTATGAAGTTCTTGTCTTCCTTTGCAGCTTTGTTAAGGGCAATATATCTTTCTACGAATATATAGACAGCAACAATTGAGATTATAGCTAAAACTATCATTATCCAACCTCCCTTAAGGGCAAGTTCCATTATGTTCATACTTTTAACTGTTGGCTCTACTATCGCTTGAGCAGTTTCAACTGCAACGCCTGCGCCTTCTTGGATTTGTAATAAAATGTTTGCTAACATGTATTAGTTATTTTTATTAATTTAATATTACTTTTTCTACTTGAACGTGCTTATTGGAATATATCTTAACCAAATATAATCCATTCTTTTGATTGTTTAACGCAAAACTTTCTGGAAGATTATCAGAGGCGTAAATTAATTCTCCTAACGATGAATATATCTCTACTCTTGTAATGGATTGCTTATCTTGAGCTTTAAAGTTTATTGTTCCATTTGTTGGATTTGGATATACTATTACCTTTTCTGCAATATCGTCAATGTCGTCTTGGAGACCTTCTGGTAGGGTGTTGAAATAATAAATAGCCGACCAATCACTTGTGTGTTCAGGACATAATGCCCTGATTTGGAGTTTATATTCTTTTTTAGGAGTTAATCCTAATGGATAAAAAACAGGGTTTCCTTCCTTAATTACTCCGGCGTTTGGAAACGGTTCGGAAGATCTTGCATACAATATCTCCCATTTATTTTGGAGCATTGAGCCAGCCATCCATGTTATAACGGCCGAGGAATGAGTAAAGTTAGAAACATTAATATTGGTTACGGGGGCGCATGGTGGAGGAACGGTGGTAAAGGAATATGTCCCCGACCAGTCTCCATAAACTTCATCTCCACAAACAGCCCGAACATAAATTGTGTAATTAACTCCACCTATAAGTCCTGCAAGGTCAACGGTGTCTTTTGTGGTTATTAGGGTTGTTCCTGTCCCAATTAAGTGTCCTGCGAAACCATAATCAACCTCCCATTTAGTTTGAGCAAAACCCCTAGTGAAAGTTAATCTGGCAGTTGATTGAGTAATGGAATCTACGTTAATATTTGATGGAACAGAACCACAAGGATGAAGAGTTCTAAAACTAATTGTGTCAGAATAAACTGTATCATTGGTTGTCTTATTGATGTATTTATATAATAAATAAGCTCTTATATAATATCTGTTTCCTGAAATTAAATTGTTTGCTGATGCAGTAAATGGAGCTGGAGGGTTAATTATATTTCCTATCCCTACAACACTCATTGCATTGGAGTGATTTGGCTCATATTCTAAGTATGAATACAAGAACCCTTTTCCTATCATATTTAAGGCATCCTTTTTATCTGTAGCGGTTGCTCCAAATTTAGCAGAAGTTAATGTCAAGTCATAAATGGAGTCCATTATACAAGTAGGAGGTTCGGGGGAAAGAGTTGTGACTGTCATTATATCTGAAAAAACGGTATCAGCACCACCCGTAGTCTTAGAAACATAAGCTCTAACATAATATGTTTTGTCCGATTCCATATATGTGGAACCAGCATTAATAGTACCAATGTATGAGGCATTTTCAGGACAATTTGTTGTACCAACTCTAAGGATTTTGGCACCTGTTGCCCTTGTTGGCACTGGGAGAGTATCAAATATAAACCCATAAGAGTTTACAGCCCAACCGCCTTTGGTTGTCACCATGGCCGTCATTCTTGCTCCCCAATAAGTAATAGTATCTGATGCAGTTATCATACTAATTACTGGCTGAGTATATGATTTAGATGCAAAACCTATACTAAAAATAAATACTACTAT
>DUQY01000328.1 GCA_012837565.1 Bacteroidales bacterium
TATGAAAGGTTTCCCGAGTTGAAATTTAAATACAAGAATAGGGAATTTTGGTGCCGAGGGTATTATGTTGACACGGCAGGAAAAAATGCAGTAAAAATAGCCAACTATATACGACATCAATTGGATGAAGATAAATATGGTGACCAGATAACGATGATGGGTAAATTGTAGCCCGTTTACGGGCTGCCAGTAGGAACCAATCGTATCCTAGGGCTATGCCCGTAAATGAAGAACCACCAGCTTGGCCGGTGGGTATCTTTTTATTTATATTTATCCATTATTCCACTGGGGGTTATTATGAAGAAAAAATACATTCACGCAGCATTTGTGGCTGTTTCCGTTTCCATTGCCGTTGCACTTTCCGCTTGCGGCGACGATTCTAGCTCAGATTTCTTATCTCCAGAATCTTCTGCAGATACCGAACTTTCCTCCTCCGATACGCAGGACTTGAGCTCTTCCAGCGCAGAAGTTGACGAAAGTTCTTCCAGTGCCAAAGCCCCCGGCGAATCCTCTTCTTCCGTTAAGGTCTTGGATGCCGTCGAAATTTCTTGTGACGGGCATTCCAAGCCGGTCTGGAGCTATATGAACGAGGAGATTGACTATGGCTGTATCCAGGATCCTCGCGATAACCAGGTCTATAGGACAGTCAAGATGGGTGAACGGGTTTGGATGGCGGAAAACTTGAATTACGATGTTCCCCTTCCGAAGGATAAGGTTGACGATCCTATGTTCAAATGGGTGAGCAAGCGTCATTGCACTAACAATGATTCTTGTTTTCTCACCTGTGATTCGAGAGAAAACTATTGCATTCGTTATGTGGCGGAGACTTTTGCTCGCTACTATACATGGGCTGCCGCAATGGATAGTATCAATCAGGGGGGCTGCGGTATGGGTACGCGTTGCAATGTGAGCGGACAGCACCGTGGGGCGTGCCCCAGCGGATGGCACATCCCATCCATCGAGGAATTCGATGAATTGTATGAAGCTGCTGGTGGTATAGACAATGCTGCGTACCGTTTAAAATCAAGCAATTCCTGGGTTTGCTGGAACCGAGAATGTAACGGATCCGACGAATTTGGTTTTGCCATTATTCCTTCGGATCCTTATAGTATTCCAGATTCTCGTTTCTGGAGTACGACAGAAGATACAGATTCGACTATTGTTGTGAGCTTGGCTTATTACGACAACGATTATATGGAAAACTTTGATAACTGGAGCACCCAAAAGTTTAATTTGCACCAATTTCGTTGCCTGAAGGATTACGAGGCTGGGGATGTCCCCCCTTCGTCTTCTTCTGTGGATGATGAAAACCAGTGCGAAGCCATGGTCAAGACGGACATTACGACCTGGCACTTTACCAAGAACGATTACTTCGGCGACCCGGTGGAATACCAGTATTCAATCAATGCCGATGGTCAGATTGAACTCACGACCTCCGGCGCCAACATCACCGGCGGAACGAAAACCGAGGTACTCTACCAGAAATCGACGGAAGCCTATATGGAAATGGCCTACAGCGCCGCCAAGGCCACCTGCCAGGACTAGATTTCTAGATTTTATATCATGAGCGAAGAACTTGTACAGTGTGTCCGCACTGCCGGATTCGAGATGGAACACGCGAAGTTCGGCAACGGCCCGCGTGCCCTCGTGATTATTCCCGGGCTTGCCATCAAGAGCGTGATGAAATCCGCAGCCTCCCTGCAGGTGCCCTACAAGATGTTCACCGAGGGCTATACGCTCTACTTTTTTGACCGGCGCAAGGATGTTGACCCGGGTTACTCCCTCGAGGAGATGGCCTGCGACCAGGTGCTTGCTATGCAGGCGCTCGGCCTCAAGGACGTGGCGCTCTATGGCGTTTCTCAGGGAACACCGGCAGCCTTCAACCGCGCCACGATTTTGTCAGAAGCAACAGGCAGAACGACGCGGTCTTCGCTTGCGGCAAGCACGAGCACCGGGCACTTGATATTTGCAAGCATGTCGCCGGTATCCACGTTGTCACATTCGCGGGCGAATATGGCGAAGCGGTCCATGTCGGCTTCGGAAACGTCCTTGTACATGGCTCGTAGCGCGCGGCTGTAGCGTTCGGCGAACTTCACCGAAAAGCAGTCGCGGATGAACCGTAGATAGCTTGACACCACGAACTGTATACGCTGCGTTCCCCATATGCGTGGGGATTAACCGCCCTTCTTGCTTTTGGAAATTCTTGTTCTAGCGCGTTCCCCATATGCGTGGGGATTAACCGAGTGGCTAATAGAGAGCATTGGGGCATGGTAGGCGTTCCCCATATGCGTGGGGATTAACCGATTCTCTAACACTTATAGTGGTCTGAAAATTTTGAACAGAAAAATGGTTTAATATAAGTGGCTCCCTTTGGTAAATTCACCATTGATAAGGAGTCCAA
>DUQY01000274.1 GCA_012837565.1 Bacteroidales bacterium
GAAATTGCATCATCATAATCCTTCGCATCTGCTGGGTCAATGGTTATTGTGGTTGTTTTTCTGAAATCTCTCCTTCTTTTTATCTCTTCTTTAGGAATTTCAAGAGGGATTTTATCAGCTTCTCTCTCCACGGCATCAGGAAAAGATAAGGGAAAACCATATTCTGCTAAGATTGAAAGCATTTCTGTATTGTTTTCTCCTCTTTTTCCTAATATCTGAACAACCTTTCCAAACGGATTGTTTGCTCTTTCAGGCCATTCAGTCATTTCCACCAAGACCTTATCATCTTCTACTGCACCATTAATATCTTCTTTAGGGATGAAAATATCTACAGGCATTGATGTACTGTCGGAAATAAAGAATGCGTATTTTGCATGTATCTGAACAGAACCTACAAATGTTGTTTGGCTTCTTGATATGATTTCTGTAACTTGTCCTTCTGGTTTTCTCCCTTTTCTTCTTGGGAATAAATATACCTTAACCTTATCTTTATTAAGAGCATGGTTCGTATTGTTTGCAGAAATGAAAATATCCTCCGAGCCGTTATCTGGAATAACATAAGCCTTAGAGGTTTGTTTCATATCAACAGTACCAATTATATAGTTCGAAGGGAGAATTTGGTCGTTAATATACCTTGCATCTAAGCGATACTTCCCTTTTTTCTCCTCAATTAAAATTAAATCCTCTGCCAGCTGAAGTATATTATTAAGAATCATCTGCATTGAAGCCCTATCATTAGTACCAAGAAGTGAGGCTACTTGTTTGTAGTTTAGAGTTTCAAAAGGATTAATTGCAAATACCTTTAAAATTGAATTGATTATTGCGGTTTGTTGTTTGACTGGTTTATCCATAGTAATTAATATTTGAGTACAAAGATAGATTAATTCACTTGAACTTCATAAAGAATGCTAAGAAAAAATTAAAACAAAGACTTAGTAGTCTTATTTTATTTGTATTTTTGTGAATCCATATTTAGAAGAAAAAAGATTATGACTCCACTTGAAGATAATAGAGAAAAATATAAGGAATTGAAAGAGAAATATCCGGTTTTTAGATATAAGAACTTTGGATATAGATTAAGCGAAGATTCAACCATAATAATACTTAGTTTTGAGTTTGAATGTGCAGAACATATCTTTAAACCAGAAATCGAGTTCTTTGCAAATAAGTTTTTTGTTGAGCCAGAAATGGAACCTGATGACCTTTCTCTTATTGCTTTCAATATTGGTATGATTGAGCTTATAAGTTATTGGAAAGCATTCGCATCGCCAGTTCTTATGGTTGAAACAGGCTTTCTATCAGAAAAACAAATCGCATTTTGGAAAAAACTCTACTTCAATGGGCTTGGGGAGTATTTCTACCTTAATTCAATAGATACAAATATTGAAGACTTTATAACAATAGTATCTACGGGTATGGAGTATAAGAGGTTAAAGTTTACCCAAGAGATAGATGAAAACAAGGTTATTGTTCCTATTGGTGGAGGAAAGGATTCGGTTGTTACGCTTGAATTACTAAGAAATAGCTCAATGGAAATTCTGCCTTTAATAATCAATCCAAGGGGAGCAACCCTAAACTCCATTGAAAAAGGAGGCTTCTCTCAAAAGTCATATATAAAGATAAGAAGGACAATAGATAAGCATCTCTTAGAGCTAAATGATAAGGGATACCTGAATGGCCATACTCCCTTTTCTGCAATGCTTGCCTTTGTTTCTCTTTTTTCTTCGCTTATGACAAATACTCCAAATATTGCACTTAGCAATGAAAACTCAGCTAATGAATCAACAGTTAAGGGAGAAGATATAAATCACCAATATTCAAAAAGCCTTGAATTTGAAGAAGATTTCAGGTCTTATGTTAGGGAGTTTATTAGCGAAGACTATAATTATTTTAGTTTCCTTAGACCAATGTCAGAGCTTCAAATAGCTCAGCAGTTTTCTTTGTTAACTCAATATCACAAAGTTTTCCGTAGTTGTAATGCAGGAAGTAAGACAGATATTTGGTGTTTAGATTGTCCAAAATGCTTATTTGCCTTTATTATCCTATCTCCATTTCTTTCTCCAAATAAGTTAGAAGAGTATTTTGGCGAAAATCTATTAAATAAGAAAAGCCTAATTAATTATTTTGACGAACTAATAGGAAAAGCAGAGCTAAAACCCTTTGAATGTGTGGGGACAATTGAGGAAGTAAACCTTGCACTAGCATTATTGGTTGAGAGATACCCTGAGGCAAAAGGTAGTTTTCTTATTAATTACTGGCTTGGTCTTGATTTATCTAAACAATATTTATCTATGGATAAGGCGAAATACTTATATGAGTTCTCCAATCAGCATTTCCTTAACCAGAGATTTTCTTCCATTCTTTCCAATCCTTTTGCTATGTATAATAGGGCGGAGCTCTCAAGGACATTAATTGATAAGGAAATCTTAATTTATGGATTTGGAAAAGAAGGCCAGTCAACATATAGGCTATTGAGGTCATTATTTCCTAATAAGAAACTTGCAATAGAGGATAATTCGGACACAATTAGGGAGAATCCTATATTAGCAGATGATATTCAAAACAATAAAATTGATTTCTACTTAGGTAGAGATTCAAAATACTCTAAAGAAAAGGCAGACAAATATGATATAATAATTAAATCCCCAGGAATATCTCTCTTAAAACTAAATCAGCCATATAAAGAAGACGCAATAAGCTCACAAACCAATCTATTTCTTGAAAGATATTCAAAGCAGATAATTGGAATAACAGGAACAAAAGGCAAGAGCACCACATCAACCCTGGTTTATAATATCCTAAAAGCAAAGCATAAAGACGTCCTTCTTGCTGGAAATATAGGTATTGCTATGTTCAGTCTTATTGATCTTATAAAGGAAGATACTATTATTATATTAGAACTTTCAGCCCACCAATTAGAATACATTAAAAAGGCACCAAAGATATCTATTCTCCTAAACTTATTTGAGGAACATCTTGATCATTTCCAAACCAATAAGCGATACCAAGATGCAAAACTAAACATACTTAGATATCAGAAAGAAGAGGATAGTCTCTTTATATATAATGTAAATGATAATCAAATAAAAGAAAAACTAAAAGAGATAGATTCTAATTCAAGGCTTATACCAATTGATATTAAGGATTATTCCTTCCAAGAGCCTACATTATTAAAGGGAGAACATAATAAGTTTAATATAATGGTAGCTTATACCATTGCAAAGGAATTGGGATTAGAGACCGATAAGGGATTGAAATCTATTTTAGAGTTCTCTGGCTTAGAGCATCGTTTGCAATTTGTTTGCTCCAAGGACCATATAGAATACTATAATGATTCCATATCCACCATTCCACAAGCAACAATAGCCGCACTCGAATCCCTGCCTAATGTCCAAACTCTAATTCTTGGGGGCAAGGATAGAGCAATAGACTATTCAATATTAGAGAATATACTCTTCGACTTTCCAAACCTAAAGCATATTGCCTATGTTGGAGAAGCAGGTAGGAGGATGTCCACAATAATCAAAACAAATCCCTCAAAAGAATCCCTCTTCCTATTTACCGATAACTATAATGAGATAGTCAATTGGTGCAAAACCCATACCCAAAAAGGCAGTAAGGTACTCCTAAGTCCTGCTGCGGCAAGCTACGATATGTTTAAAAACTTTGAGCAAAGAGGTCAGGTATTTATGGATTTAGTAAAGAATGACTAAGGTTTTGATTTAATACTCAAAAAAATGCCACCTCCTTCTATTTTTACCAAGTTAAAAAATATTTTAACTAAGTTATTTCGCATTTAGAAGAAGTTATTTTACCCAAAAAGTCTGACTTTTCACCCTCATAAGTCAGTCTTTTTTACCCAAAAAGTCAGTCTTTTTACCCAATAAAGTCAGTCTTTTTACCCTCATAAGTCAGTCTTTTTGACCAATAAAGTCAGTCTTTTCACCCAAAACTAAGAAGTTAAAATCCAAAACTAAGAAGTTTAAATCCAAAACAAAGAAGTTAAAATCCAAAATAATCAAGTTTAAATCCACAGGTTTAATCTGCAAATGTTTAGTGATAGTTTTTAATTTATAACACTAACATACTATTACTTAATCCTGATTATTACTTCATATCTTGGCGGATTATATCTGTAATATCATCCATAATCACCTTTGCTAAATGATCTGCTTTGGTAATATTATCGCTTTCTGAATAAATTCTAATAATTGGTTCGGTATTGCTCTTTCTTAGGTGAACCCATTCATTTTCAAAGTTAATCTTCACACCATCTATTGTTAATACATCGTAGGAAGAATATTTTTGAGCTATCTTTTCTAAGATTATATCAACATTGATTTCTGGTGTAAGTTCTATCTTGTTTTTGGAAATAAAATAGCTTGGGTAGGAGTCTCTAAGTTCGCTTGTCTTAATGTTTTTCTTAGCTAAAAGTGTTAAGAATAAAGCTATTCCAACTAATGCATCTCTTCCATAGTGTGACTCTGGATAAATAATACCTCCGTTGCCTTCTCCACCTATAACAGCATTTGTTTTCTTCATCATATCCACAACATTAACCTCTCCAACTGCTGATGCACAGTAGGATTGTCCGTGTTTTTCTGTTATATCTCTTAGGGCTCTTGTTGAGGAAAGGTTTGACACTGTATTACCTTTGGTTTGAGAAAGTATATAGTCGGCAACTGCAACTAATGTGTATTCTTCGCCAAAAGGTTTTCCATTTTCACAAACAATTGCAAGGCGGTCAACATCTGGATCTACAACAAAACCAACATCGCATTTGCTTTCAATAACTTGGTCACATATCTCTGTAATATTTTCTGGAAGTGGCTCAGGGTTATGTGCAAAATTACCAGTAGGCTCTTCATTTAGAGCAATAACTTCTTTAACTCCAAGTGCCTCAAGCAGTAGGGGAAGGACTATACCTCCTGTTGAATTAACTGCATCAAAACAAACTCTGAAATTTGCCTTTCTTATTAAGTCCACATCAACCAGTCCAAGATTTAGAACATGCTCTATATGTTTATCTATTGTTGTGTCGTCTTGTGTTAGTTTTCCTAAATCATCTACGCTAGCAAAATGAAAATTAGGGTTTTCTGCAAGTTCCAAAACTCTCTTTCCTTCCTCAGCATTAATAAATTCTCCCTTACCGTTTAGTAGTTTTAGGGCATTCCACTCTTTTGGATTATGGCTTGCAGTAAGAATAATTCCGCCATCAGCTTTTGCCTCAATAACAGCCATCTCAACTGTTGGGGTTGTGGAAAGTCCTGTGTCAATAACATCAACTCCCATACCCATCAATGTTCCTACAACTAAGTTTGAAACCATTTCTCCAGATATTCTTGCATCTCTTCCAATAATAATTTTAAGTTTATCCTTCTTTGAAGTTTCCTTAATAAATTGTGAGTAAGCAGCTGTGAATTTTACAATATCTATTGGAGTAAGTGCCGTTGACTCCAAGCCTCCAATTGTTCCTCTAAATCCTGAAATAGATTTGATTAATGACATATGTTTTTGTTTTTATAGTTTTGCTTTATAAAGATATTCATATAAATAGAACTACAAAAGTACAATTTTTTTGCCAAGTAAACTTTCGTTCTATAAATATAATCATTGTTTAAATTTTTACTCTCAAAATACATTTAAAAATGTATTCGAAATACGCTCTGGTTCTTTTTAAAAATATTTTTTTTTATGGGCACTTCTAATAATTACCACTTTGACAATCAAATAAATAGTTGTATCTTTATGTGAAATATATAACTATGTCAAAATATAAGTATAAAACAACAGGAAATAAAAGAATTAGAGGAAAACATGCTTAATACAAATAAGAAAAGTACAGCTGGTTGTAAACCATACGATGTAGTTATGATGTTTAAGATTATTCTACTTAAACGTTTTTACAATTTGAGTGATGAGCAAA
>DUQY01000275.1 GCA_012837565.1 Bacteroidales bacterium
AATAATAATAAAAACAATTTTAAAACTTGTTTCATGATAAATTTCATTTAAATGTCCATAAAAAATACTTATAAGCAAAATTACCAATATAACTAGGGCCAATGGTATTAACTTTATCCCATAAAGTTGCATGTCCCCATGCCCCAAAATCCCTAGGATAATGAGCCTGCATTATGTATATACCCTGATAATTATTTAAATCAAGATGATTTGAGGATGAAATATCAGGCTTACCATATAACTTTATAAGAAAATCAAACAAATCTTTAACTCTAAAAATATAATACTTATTATCTACTCCCTTAAGTGTTTTGGTTTTAATATTTGGAATTTCAACCCCACTTTCATTCAAAGCTCTTGAAACTCTCAATGCGCAAGCATTATTATACGCTGAAGGATTATTTAAATGTTCCTCATATACAACACCTCCAATCAATTTAAATACTTCTGGAGCAGGCAAATCTCCTCCTTCAGCATTTTTAGGATAATTATTAAGCAAATCTTTAAACATGGGCTTTTCCCTTGATTGATATGTGATACTAGGGAACATAATTAAATCTTCTTTAGAAGTAACATTGGTAAAATCTGTTATTTTTCGCCATTCTTCTTCCCAGTAATTTACAATATCTTTCATACAATAATATATATTTGGAGCAAGAGCCTTACTCTTGCTCCATGGTTAATAATCTATTTATTGTTTATTTATTGTAATATGTTGACAAGGACAATTGCAACAATCTTCAAAGACTTTTTTATACATTTCAGCTTTTACATTTGAATCATCTATACTATTTATTACTTCCAATTGTTGTATAGTTTCAAGATTTGTAATATTTTCACGTATTGATATTGCATCTTGTGCTCTTGCATTGAAAATATCTAAAGCCTCCCCTTGACCTAAAATAGCATCAGCAACCAAGCTTTGAGTTCTAAGAATATTTGTTTGTACTTGTAATATCACACCAGGTATATCAAGAGTTATATTTCCCAAGTTATACTTATCTACCACATTCGTCTTTCTCCAAAATGTTTTTTCTTCTGATTCTCCAAATATTTTCTCAGGATCAATAGTTACATTTTGCTGTTCAATAAAAGGGATGAAGTCATTTTTATAATTTAAAATTGAAAGGTACTCTCTTAAAATCCTTCCTTTTACTTCTTCTATTTTTGATTTTTCTATAACTTCATCAAGTAACATATCTATATCTTCAACATCAACCACTCTTAATGTCTCCATATATCCATTAGTATATGCTAAGAGCTTCTCCATCACCTAATTTCATAAAAGGAGACTTTGATTCTCCATTTTCTTTTTTCAGATCTTCTCTAATCTCATTAAGAGCTGCAATTTGTTCTTTCATAATAGAATAGCTTTATAATTAATTTATTAGGCAAAGCTATAAAATAAAAATGATTTAAACAAACATACTAATTAAAAAAGTAGCAAGTTCGATAAGAAATATATAAACACCATAATCCTAGAAGTCTTAGAACACTTAAATCACCAGACATTTAGCTTTGAGATAAGATAACCTCCTTATTAATTTCAGTAATAAGACCAATATTTTACTCCCAGACTTAGTTATTTTACATTTTAACTTGATTATTGTACCCAATAAGTCTGACTTATCAACCTAATAAGTCTGACTTACTGACCTAATAAGTCAGACTTATTAACCATAAACAGGAGGTGTAAAAGTAAAAACAAGAAGTCTAAAAGTAAAAAGAGCAAGTCTAAATTCAAAATCATTGTTTAGAAATCTGAAATTTCTTCCTTTATCTGCAAAATAGATTCTTCTATTGCTTTGGTTAGTTGTTCTTTGGTTAGGTTGTAGCCTTCTCTTTGGAGGGAGGATACAAATTCTCGGTGGGAGCGTTTCTTTCTGTAGTCTGGTTCTTTTGATGGGTGCTTTAGGTATTTCTCTATTAGCTCCACATCTTCTGAAATATTCAAAACTCCATGGTAGAATATTGTTTTATTCTTGGTAAACATAGATGAACCCATAATCTTCTTCTCTCCTATGCTTAGGTCGGATATCCCTTTTGAATACAAGTTCTCTATCCCCAATTTGCTGAAATTCTCAATTAGTTTTGAGTTGATTAATTTAAAGAGCTTGGCAGGGTTTTGAATCTTGTCACTCTTTTGTTTAAATGAGAATATCAGCATATTAGGGCTAAGTATAACAGACTCCCCACCTGAGGGACGCTTTAGGATTATTATCCCATCTCTTTCTACATTCTTATGATTTATGGAGTTTTCAATATTATTAGACCTTCCAAGTACTATATAGGTATTATCAGGAACACCTATATAGTAGTCGAAGATCTTTTCAGACTCAAATATTGAATAGTCTGGTAGATTATATGAAGATACTAGTGGATTAGTCATCATATTATCTAAGTATTACTTATGTATGGCTTGGTCGAGGGCTTCAAATCCTGCTTCCATAAATACCTCAGATATTGTTGGATGAGTATGTACAGTTTTTGCAATATCATAAACTGTGGACTCTAATTGCATATAAGCCGCAGCCTCATTAATCATATCTGTTGCGTTATTAGCAATTATTTGTACACCCAAGACTTCTCCGTATTTATTTTCTGAAAGTATTCTAATAAAGCCTTCTCCTGAGTTTTCGGTTATTGCCTTGCCATTTGCAGAAAGAGGGAATTCGCTAATCTTATAATCTACTCCTATTTCTTTTAACTGGCTTTCTGTATGGCCAATCTGTGCTGCCTCTGGTTGAGAATACATATTCATAGGGAATTTTGTAAGGTCTATTTTGTCCATTACCCCATTCAATCTATTTACAACAAAAAGCCCTTCAGCAGAAGCAATATGTGCAAAATGACTCTTACCATTCACATCTCCAATTGCATAAACGCCTTCAACAGATGTCTCAAAGTTTTCATCGACCTTGATATAGTCGTTCTCCATCTCAAATTCTATATCAGATGATAATGGATTAGCCTTTCTATGGCGAGCATTAACAATTAGTTCACAAGGAACTTCCTCTTCACCAACCCTTAAAACCCCATCCTTATAGCTATCCTTAAGAGATATATCTCCGTTATTATTAATTAGCTTTATTCTGTCTTTTTTTAGTTTGGTTTGCATATAATTGCTTAAGTAAGCATCAGCAAGTGGCATAAAGGTATCCTTTTCTAAGACCATACTTACTTTCTTTCCCATTAAATTATATGCCTGAGTAAGCTCAATTGCAACCGGACCTTCTCCAACAACTACAATGTTGTCTGGAAGTTCTCTTGCCTTAAAGATATCCATTGGTTCAAGAACTAAGTTCTCTATTTCTGACTCTATTTTCGGAGAGCTTGAACCTATTGCAATAATTATATTCTTTGCAGTTATTGTTCTATTCTCTACCGAAACAGTATTCTTATCAATTATCTTAGCTGATGCATTAATTATTTCTGCACCGTTTTTCTTTAATAAGAATTCAATGCCTTGGGTTAGTTTCTTAACGTTTTGGTCTGCCCTAATGACAGCCTTATCCCAGTTGAAGCTAAGGTTATCTTTATCAATTCCCTCCACTCCATATCTTGCTGCATCTTTCTTGATTTTATTATAGAGCTTAACACTTTCAAGTATTGATTTAGAAGGAATACAGCCCCAATTCAAACACATGCCCCCTATCCTATCCTTTTCGATTATAGCGGTTTTCATTCCTAATTGAGCTGCTCTAATTGCTGCTACATATCCTGCAGGGCCTGAGCCTATTATTATTAAATCATACATAATTTATTCCTCCTACACTTTAATCTATTAATAAACCAACTGGTTCTTCTAAATAACTCATTACTGAGTTTAAGAATCTTGAAGTTTCTCCGCCATCAGCAATCCTATGGTCAACACTTAGTGAAAGTGGTAGCATAAGTCCAATATCTAATTTATCATCCTTAACTATTGGTTGTTTGCTAATTCTTCCTATTCCAAGTATTCCAGCCTGAGGATAATTAATCACAGGAACTGCAAATAATCCTCCAATACTACCATAACTTGTTATTGTAAAGGTACCGTCTTTCATATCATCTAAGCTTAGCTTTCCATCTCTTGCCTTATCTGCAAGCATTTGTATTTCCATAGCTATTTCCTTAATGCTTAACTTATCTGCATTCTTAATAACTGGAACTACTAAGCCCTTTTCAGTATCTGCTGCTATACCTATATTATAGTATTTCTTATACATCATAACGCCCTTTTCCATATCAATCTCTGCATTCAAAGATTTATGTTTCTTAAGAGCAAGTGCCACAGCCTTAACGATAAATGAAAGATAAGTTATCTTAATGTTTTCATCCTTAAAATGATCTTTGTATTTCTTTCTTATTCTGTCTAATTCAGATATCTCCACCTCTTCAAAAACTGTCATATGTGCAGCATTATGTTTGCTTTGAATCATATTCTTAGCAATGGTCTTTCTGATTTGAGACATTTGTTCTATTTCAACTCTTTCCTCTAAGATATTATCCTTTTTAGAATATTGTTGTTGTAGAGGTTTCTTATTGCCCTGTTTAGAGTGATTAAGTATATCGTCCTTCATTACTCTTTGACCAGGACCTGTCCCTCTTACTTCACTAATATCAACTCCCATATCCTTAGCCATAGCTCTGGCAACAGGGGTAGCAAGTGCTTTTCTTATCTTGGTGTTTCTTTCTACCTCTCCACCAATTCCTTCTTTGCTTGCAGTTAGTACAAAATCATTACCTGCAACTTCCAAAGTCCCAACAACTCCTGCACCCTCTTCCTCTACTGCCTCTACTTTGTTTTCTTTAGGAGGCGTTATTTTTGTTTCAGCCTCAGCCTCAGAACCGTCCATATCTATTTCAACAAGAGCAGCTCCAACTTTCACAACCTCACCTTCGGCTCCATAACGAGCGGCAATAACTCCATCTCTTGGTGATGGTATTTCAGTAACAACCTTATCTGTCTCCATAGTTACTAAGGATTCTCCCATCTTAACCTTTTGTCCTTTATCAACATGCCATTGAATAATTACACCTTCTTCAAGACCTTCCCCTATATCAGGAAATTTAAATATATATCTCATAATCCTTAGTATTTAACGTTTCTTTCTATTTCATAAAGTATTTTATAAGCATCTTGCATATAATGGTGTTCTCCCTTTGGAAGTGGAACAATTACATCATAACCAGAAACCCTTGCAGGTGGTGCCTCCAAGTAAAGGAAAGCCTCCTCAATTGCAATTTGACTTATCTCTGCCCCTAGTCCAAAACTCATTGGTCCTTCGGTAACGGTTAATATTCTACCTGTTTTCTTAATAGAGTTTCTTATTGTTTCCCTATCAATTGGGTAAATGCTTCTTAGGTCAATCAGCTCCACACTAATTCCCATTTCCTTAGCCATAACCATAGCTTTTTGAACCTCTCTAACCATTGCTCCAAATGTTACAACAGTTATATCATTACCAGGGGTTACAACATTTGCCTTTCCAAGCTCAATTGTAAACTTACCTGTCTTTACCTCTTGCTTAATTGCCCTATATATCCTCTTAGGCTCCATATAAAGTATTGTATCATTGCTTTCAATTGCTGCAATAAGCATTCCTTTAGCATCGTGAGGGGTGGAAGGAGAAACAACTTTTAGTCCTGGAATATGACCAAACATAGCTTCCATACTTTCACTATGATGCTCAAGTGCATTAATACCTCCTCCATAAGGAAGTCTTATAACCATTGGAGTTTCAAGCTGTCCTCTTGTACGATTTCTCATTCTTGTTGCATGGCTTATTATTTGGTTCATTGCAGGATAAATAAAACCACAAAACTGCATCTCAACCACAGGTCTTAAGCCTGCAATTGCCATACCTATTGCTGTTCCTACAATGCCCGATTCGGCAAGTGGGGAGTCAAAAACTCTATCTACTCCATATTTCTTTTGTAAGCCTTCGGTTACCCTAAACACTCCACCCTCAACTCCTACGTCCTCTCCGAAAACTACTACATTCTTATCTTCATTTAATTTTATATCTAATGCGTCATTTATAGCGCCGACCATATTCATTATCTTCATAACCCTTATTTTTTACTTGTTTGAGCAATCTTTTCACTTTTCCATCTATAGAACTCCATAAGCTTATGCTCTTGGTCCTTCAATTCCTGAGGCGTTTCAGAATACATATATTTAAATATCTCTTCTGGCTTATACTCAGGGAAGTTTTCAGCTTCAATAAACTGTCTATCTACTTCCTTTTTAAATTGTTCTATAATCTTCTCCTCTTCCTTATCAGACCAAAGACCCTTATCTTGTAGATATTTGTTTAATCTGTCTAATGGATCTTTCTTATGCCAAGACTCTTCCTCCTCTTTTGTTCTATATTTTGTTGGGTCATCACTTGTTGTATGAGCACCCTTCCTATAAGTAACTGCTTCAATAAGAATTGGTCCCTCACCATTTTCACATGCTTTTTTTGATTCTTGAAGAACTTTTAGCATTGCAAAATAATCGTTACCATCAACCTGAATGCCCTTCACTCCATAAGCCAAAGCTTTTATTGCTAAGGACTCGGAAGCTGTCTGCATACTTACTGGTGTTGAAATTCCGTATTGGTTGTTTTGAATAATGAAGATAACAGGCACCTTCCAAACTCCTGCAAAGTTAATTGCCTCGTGGAAGTCTCCCTCCGATGTTCCTCCGTCGCCCACAAAGGCATATACTAACTCTTTTTTCTTATTATATTTTATTTCGTATCCAATTCCTGCTGCATGCAAGAGCTGAGAAGCAATAGGAACACTAATTGGTAAAACTTTTTTAGCATTCTTATAAGCATTTCCTTCTTCGTATCCCATAAACAAAAGGAATAACTCCTTTAAGGTTACTCCCTTAGATAGCATTGCACCCATCTCTCTAAAAGCAGGTACTAACCAGTCTTTTTCCTCAATAATTGATGCTGTTGCTCCTGAAATTGCTTCTTGACCATAATTAGGTGGATATGTAAATATTCTACCCTGACGTTGGTAATTAACAATCTGCAAATCGGCAGTACGAGCAAATAGCATATCTTTATATGCCTTCACTACTCTTTGGTCAGATACTTCTGGCATTAATTTGTCATTGATAATCTTCCCATGATTATCCATAACCTGAAACATT
The DNA here is from genome assembly GCA_012837565.1 of Bacteroidales bacterium. Classification (GTDB taxonomy): domain Bacteria; phylum Bacteroidota; class Bacteroidia; order Bacteroidales; family P3; genus UBA10566. Next base: position 7,133 of record DUQY01000275.1, read on the forward strand.
AACTTATTAATTGGGTTGTATTCTGTGAACATATTAAATCGTATTATTTGGTTTATTTCTATAAATGTCTTTATATTTTACACTATTAACTATATATACTGTTATTATATTTTACAGATTTTCTCTATACGCTTATAGATTATTTAGATATCTAAGTGTTTTTCTTTCTTTGATTCAAGAAATCCTTTCTTTGATTCATTTTATTGTTTCTTTGATTCAATTTATTGTTTCTTTGATTCATTTCAGATAGAAAGGCAAATAGAAAAACCTACTTAAAATCTAGGTATTAAGTGTTGTACATATGCAAATATACATACGAAAACATAAAAATGCAAATAAAAGGAGATAATATTTGGCTTGTTTTAGAAGTTTACAAAGAAAAATAGCGTGCCAACACTAATTATTATCCAAAGCAATATTCCTAATATAAAAGCTCTTGGACCTGCAGTTCTAAGGTCTTCAAGTGAAAAGGATGTACCTATAAGAAATAGAGCTAAGGTCATTCCACGCTTACCTAACCAATTGATATGGGTATAGGTTTCGGCATACTGTGGTAGGAAATATGCTAAAAGTATTGCTAATACGAAATATAGGATAAACCATGGGATTTTGATTTTCGATAGCTTGCTTTCTTTTCTGTTAATAAATACTACAAGAAATGAAAGAGGGATTATCCATAGGGTTCTGGTTAGCTTAACTGTTGTTGCAATTTCTAATGATTCTGAACCATATGCTGCTGCTGCTCCAACAACTGATGAGGTGTCGTGAATTGCTATTGCTGACCAGTACCCAAAGTTTTCCTGACTCATATCTAAGGCATGTCCTATTGCAGGAAATATAAACAAAGCTACTGCATTAAGAACGAAAACTACTGTTAGGGCAAAGCTTATTTGATTGTTTTTTGCATTTATTATTGGTGAAACTGCTGCAATTGCTGATCCTCCACATATTGCTGTTCCAGATGAAATAAGCATTGTTGTATTTTTCTCCACCTTAAGAAGTTTACCAATTATTAGACCAAAGAAAAACACTAAGATAACTGATGCTGCTGTTAGCCAAACTCCTGTTTGTGAGGTTTCAATTACTTTCTCAAGGCTCATTCCAAAACCCATAAGAACAATAGACCACTGAAGTATTTTGGAAGTATATCCACTTACATCGTATGGTTTCTTTATCCTAAGGACGGTCAGCAGAATTCCTGATGCTAAAGCTATTGGAGCTGTAAAAAAAGGAAATAAGCACAAGAAAGGTATAATAAAATATAAGGCTGAAAGCTTTTTCATATTGTTTATGGGTTTTAAATCGACGGCAAAATTACATTTATTTCTAAGAATTATAGTGGCTTTTTTGTAATTAATTTAGAATTAATTTTTCTTGTTTTGAATATTTAATAAAAGAAGGTTAAGAGAAAGAATTGAGTATGTATATAAACTTAAAAAGCATTGGTAAAATCACATAAAAATGCTTATGTTATGAAAGTTGAAGTATTTCTTGTTTATTTATTGGTAAGGTTATTTTTTCTTCTTATCTTTGTGCCTCCAATTATAGTCCTTTTTTGGACGTTTAATTGTTGATTTGTTTACTATTAAATTAAATATAGATATGAGAGAAAGTAAGTTAGGATTAGACTTTACAAAGGTTGATTATGCAAAACAATTAGCTAAAAATATTTCTAATGATGTTCAAACCTTTGTCGACAGTTATTCTACTGTGAGTGTTGAGCGTACATTATGCAGATTGATGGGTATTGATGGTGTTGATTCTAACGAGGCTCCACTTCCTAATATTTTGGTGGATTTCATTAAGGATAAAGGAATGCTTAAACATGGAGTTTTATTCCTATTAGGTAATGCAATTGTAGCAACAGGACTTAGTCCTCAAGAAATTGCTGAAAAGACTTCAACAAACGAATTAGATATTACTTCACTTCCTCTTTGTGAAAAGGAAAAAGCTTATAAGGCACTTCAACCTTATATTGACAGTAGCATAAATCGTATCGCAGGAAACAGAAAGAAAAGAGAAGATTTTATAAAAAATAATAGCGAAGGAGAAAAACCTTATTTATATGTTATTGTTGCAACAGGAAACATATACGAAGACGTTATTCAAGCACAAGCTGCTGCTCGTCAAGGCTCAGATATTATTGCAGTTATCAGAACAACAGGTCAAAGTCTTTTAGATTATGTTCCTTATGGAGCAACAACTGAAGGGTTTGGTGGAACTTTTGCAACCCAAGAAAACTTCCGAATTATGCGTAAGGCATTGGACGAGGTGGGTGAAGAAGTTGGAAGATATATAAGACTTTGTAATTACTGCTCAGGACTATGTATGCCCGAAATTGCAGCTATGGGAGCTTTGGAAGGCTTAGATGTTATGCTAAATGATGCTCTTTACGGCATTCTTTTCCGTGACATAAACATGAAAAGAACACTTGTTGACCAATACTTCTCAAGAATTATTAATGGATTTGCTGGTGTAATAATAAATACTGGTGAGGATAACTACCTAACAACAGCAGATGCTTATGAGGAGGCTCACACTGTTTTGGCTTCTGACCTAATTAATGAGCAACTTGCTTTTGCAGCAGGACTTCCAGAGGAGCAAATGGGACTTGGACATGCTTTTGAAATGGATCCAGAGCTTGAAAACGGGTTCCTTTACGAACTTGCACAAGCTCAAATGACTCGTGAGATTTTCCCTAATGCACCTCTAAAATACATGCCTCCTACCAAGTTTATGACAGGTAACATATTCCGTGGTCAAATTCAAAATGCACTTTTCAATGCAATAAGCATTTGGACAGGACAAGGACTTCAACTTTTGGGTATGCTAACAGAGGCAGTTCACACTCCATTTATGAGCGATAGATATCTTGCAATTGAGAATGCAAAATATATCTTTAATAATATGAAATCTATTGGAGACGAAGTTGAATTTAAGAAAGGTGGAATGATGCAAAACAGAGCTCAATCTATTCTTGAGCAGTCAATTGCATTACTTAAAAGAATTGACCAAGAGAATTTGTTTGATGCTATTGAAAAAGGAATTTTTGCAGACATTAAACGCCCAAAAGACGGAGGAAAAGGACTATCTGGTGTCTTTGAAAAAGATGAGCATTATTATAACCCATTTATAGATCTTATGAAAGGGAAACGATAAGCCCAACAATGGTCAGACCAAAATATTATTTAGAAAAAGAAGTGATAAATATAAAGAAAAGAAATAATGAGCACTGGATTATATTCAACAGATAAGAAAGATTTGAGCAATGAACTAAATCTTAAAGAAATAAAGCCTTACGGTGATACAATGAATGATGGTAAAACACAGCTAAGTTTTACCCTTCCAGTTCAATGTGGCGATGAAGCAATTGAGGCTGCAAAACAATTAATGAAGAAGATGGGATTTGAAAATCCTCAAGTTGTTTTCTACAAAGAACTAACCAAGGGATTTACTTTCTTTAACTGCTATGGATCTTGCACTCACAATATAGATTTCACTACCATTGTTGTTCCTAAAGTTGACACAAGTGTTATGACTATGGATGAAACAGATGAATATATCAAACAAAACATAGGAAGAAAGCTTATTGTTATTGGAGCAAGCACAGGAACAGATGCTCACACAGTAGGAATTGATGCTATTATGAATATGAAAGGCTTTGCAGGACATTATGGTCTTGAAAGATACGATATGATAGAGGCTATAAACTTGGGTAGTCAAGTTCTTAATGAAGACTTTATAGCAAAGGCTATTGAATTGAAAGCTGACTGCTTATTAGTTTCACAAACAGTTACTCAAAAGGATGTACATATAAAAAACTTGGTGGAACTTGTGGAAATGTTAGAGGCTGAGGGTTTGAGAGACAAGGTAATACTTTGCTGTGGAGGACCAAGACTTAATCTCGAACTTGCAAAAGAGCTTGGCTACGATGCAGGATTTGGAATGAACACTTATGCAGACAACGTTGCCTCATATATGGCAGAAGAGTTTGTTAAGAGAATGAAATAAAAAAAATACAGAAAAGAGATATGGATAAAAATGAAATAAGAGATGTTATTGCAAAGCGTGCTGCACTCGAACTAAAAGACGGATTCCTTGTGAACTTAGGAATTGGACTTCCAACCCTTGTTCCAAACTATCTTAAAGAAGGTGTTGAGGTATTACTTCAATCTGAGAATGGAATTATTGGCATGGGAGCTAGTCCAAAGGCAGGAGAAGAAAACAAAGAAATAGTTAATGCAGGAGGAGCATATACTTCAGTTGTTGAAGGAGGATCTACTTTCGATAGTGCTATGTCATTTTCAATTATAAGAGGCGGCCATGTGGATGTTTCTATCTTAGGAGCAATGCAGGTTGATAAAGAAGGTAATCTTGCAAACTGGGCAATACCAGGCAAAAAAGTTCCAGGAATGGGTGGAGCGATGGATTTGGTTGTAGGAGCTAAGAAAGTTATTCTAGCAATGGAACACACAGCAAGAGGAAGCCATAAAATCTTAGACCTTTGCACCCTACCCCTAACCGCAGCCGGACAAGTTGATATGATAATTACAGAAATGGGAGTTATGAATATCACCGAAGAGGGAATTGTTTTAAGAGAACTACACCCATCATTTACACTTGAGGACATTCAAAATGCAACAGGCACTAAGCTAATTATTCCAAAGGATTTAATCCCAATGCAATTACATTAAACCATAATTCATAATTGATTCTTCTTTTTTTTTACAAAGAGGAGTTAATAAAGAAAGATATTCAATAATAATTAACCAATAAACACTAAGTAAAATATGGAGAAAGTATATATAGTATCTGCAAAAAGAACTGCCGTAGGTAAGTTCTTAGGTTCTTTATCAACTGTTCCTGTTGCCGAATTTGGAGCAACAGTTGTTGAAGCCATATTATCTGAAACCAAAGTAAGAGCTTCAGAAATTGATGAGGTTATTGTTGGTAATGTTCTTATGGCAGGACAGTTTCAGGGCGTTGCACGTCAAATTTCGGTCAAGGCAGGCATACCATACGAGGTACCAGCCTATGGTGTAAATATGATTTGTGGTAGCGGCATGAAAGCCATAATGAATGCTTTTGATTCTATACGTGTTGGAGATGCAAAAATTATTATAGCAGGAGGAGCAGAAAGCATGTCAGGAGCAGGCTTTATTATTCCTCCAACCATTAGAAATGGTACCAAAATGGCTGATTTCAACGTAAAGGACCATATGATAACTGATGCATTAACAGATGCATTTTCAGGACTACATATGGGAATAACAGCCGAAAACATTGCCAAAGATTTAGATATAGGAAGAGAAGAACAAGATATATTATCTATCCAATCCCAAGAAAGAGCAATAGCAGCAATTGATGGAGGGAAATTTAAAACCGAAATAGTACCTGTTGAGGTAAAGTATAAGAAATTCTCAAAGATGTTTGACCAAGATGAATATCCTAACAGAGAAACCTCTTCCGAAAAACTTTCATACCTAAGGCCAGCCTTCCAAAACCCAGGAACAGTAACCGCAGGCAACTCATCAGGAATTAATGATGGGGCAGCCTTTGTTATGCTAGCATCCGAATCAGCAGTAAAGAAATACAAACTTAAACCCCTAATGGAAATCGTTGCAACAGGACAAGGCGGAGTAAACCCTGCTAAGATGGGCTTAGGACCTGTGCCTGCAATCAAAAACGCATTATCCAAAACAAATCTAAAGCTAAAAGAATTTGAATTACTTGAGCTTAACGAAGCATTCGCAGCGCAAGCACTTGGAATTCGTCAACTGATTTGCCAACAACATAACGTAACACCAGAATGGGTTCACGAAAGATGTAATGTTAATGGTGGAGCTATTGCATTAGGACATCCAGTTGGAGCCTCAGGAGCAAGAATTGTAGTAACACTTATACACGAGATGTTACGCTCAAAGAAAAGCCTCGGACTTGCCTCCCTATGTATTGGAGGAGGAATGGGAACCGCAATTATATTAAAAAATACTAACATAAAATAGAAGTAAATATTATGAGTAAAATAAAAGTAGGCGATACCTACACAGAGAAGGTAAGATATACCCAAGCAAATGTAGATGCTTTTGCAGAAATATCAGGAGACAACAATCCAATCCATATCAATGCAGAATATGCAGCTAAGACTCCATTTGGAAAACCAATCGTTCACGGATTTTTTGCAGGAGCTATTTTCTCCAAAGTTTTCGGAACCACATGGCCAGGAGAAGGAACAATCTATATGTTCCAAGAAATGTCATTCCGTGCTCCAGTTTTCGTTGAAAACGATTATACAGCAAAGTTTGAAGTAATTGAAATCAATGATGAAAAACACAGAGGAGTAATAAAATGTACGCTTGAAGACGCAGAAGGAAAAGCAGCTATAATAGGCGAAGCAAAACTAATGCATAAAGAACGTTTCTAAATTTAATTAACAAGACCAGATATTATTATTAGAGACTTCTAACATAATAGTATTGTGGTCGATTTATATATAAAAGATGAATAGATTAGACAAAAAAGTTGCTATTATTACTGGCGGAGCTGCTGGTATTGGTGAGGCAACTGCAAGAAAATTTAAACAAGAAGGTGCTCAAGTAATAATTTGGGACTTAGATGAGACAAAAGGAAATGCATTAGCTAAAGAGCTTGGAGCTACCTTTGCAAAAGTAAACACAGCTAACTACGAAGAAATTGAAGTAGCTGCAAAAGCTGTTAACGACCAATTTGGCAGAATTGATATCCTTATCAACAACGCAGGAATAACTCGTGATAGCTCAGTAAAGAAAATGACCGTTCAACAATGGCAACAAGTAATTGATGTAAACTTATCAGGAGTTTTCTATTGTTCGAAAATCATTAGCGAATATATGGTAGCAAACAACTGGGGAAGAATAATCAATGCTTCATCTGTTGTAGGAGTATACGGAAACTTCGGACAAGCTAACTATGTAGCAACAAAATCAGGAATCATTGGAATGACAAAAACTTTTGCAAGAGAGTTTGGTCGCAAGGGAATTACTGTTAATGCTATTGCACCAGGATTTGTATCAACCGAAATGGTTGCAGCAATGCCAGAAGACGTTTTAGCAGGAATGAAAGCTAAGGTGCCAATTGGTCGTCTTGGAGAACCAAAAGAAATAGCTAACGTATATGCTTTCCTTTCTTCAGATGAGGCATCATACATCAACGGTCACACAATAAGTGTTGACGGTGGAATGACTGTATAATAATATATTAATCAGAATAATATAAATAAAAAAAATAATGAGTGAGCAAAAACATATAAAGGTTATTATTGCTGATGATGTTGCTGTGAAACTTGATTAATACAATCATGGCGGGGAGATTATATCCTCGCCATTTTTAATATATAAACAAAATTAAGAAATGGATTTTAGCTTAAAAATAGAAGAAGAACTATTTCTGCAAATGATAAGAGAATTTGCTGAAAAAGAAGTTAAGCCCTTAGCTGCTGAGATAGACGAATTGGAGAGATTCCCTACTGAGTTGGTTAATAAGATGGGTACAATTGGGTTAATGGGTATTCCTGTACCTGTTCAGTATGGTGGTCAAGGTGGCACAAACCAAATGTACTCAATGGCAGTTGAAGAACTTTCAAGAGTTTGCGGAACAACAGGAGTTGTGGTTTCAGCTCATACTTCACTATGCGTTGCT
>DUQY01000276.1 GCA_012837565.1 Bacteroidales bacterium
CAATTGAAAAAAAAGTAACTAAGGGAATTTTTCTATCTTGCAGAGGATTAGATGTAACGTTCTTTGAAATAAGGCCAAAAGACTATGTAGTGGAGCCAGTGGCTAACAGTTTTTACCGTGCTGATGGTAATACCAATGGGACTTGATTCATAACCCAGAAAGTATACTCTTTGCTTGGGGGCAGGATGAGAGTGAGGGAGCTATGATAGAAAGCAATTTATTGTTATCTAATGAAAGCCTTTTAGAGCTTCTCTATGAGATAAGAATGAGCAATGTAAATGACACATTCTTAGATATTAGTCGTTGGAGAAAAATTGAAAATATTAATTTTTCCTCATTTAGGATAAAAAGTATAAGTGAAAATTTATCAAACATTCATTTCAACGCTATTGGGGATACCTCAAATGTCAATAATTGGTCTATTAACTGTAACGAAAGAAATTTCGAATCAACAGTACATCCTGATTCTACTATAACCGGTTCGTTTTCAAAGTATAGATTTAATGAGGCTTCTTCTGAGAGTTCTATGTTGGAGATAATAGTGTCAATAGCGGACACCGCCATTTTTAATAAGTATATATTTCCAACTCAACCAGCCGAGGGGGTTCTACTTGGCGATCCAAAAGCAAATCCAGAAGTAACAACAACAGCAAATAATTCGCATTATGGTTTTTTGGGATGTGTAAGAACATCTACACCAAATTGCTCCTATCCTGACTCTTATTCATATACTGGTAAAAACAGAAAGCATGATGGTGTTGATATCACAGCATCAGTCGGGGAAAATGTATATGCTATATTTGGGGGAGTTATACAGCCAGGTATTGTTGATTCTTTTGAGCCTCAAAATGAATTATATGCTAATAATGGTGAAAGAGACTACCGTGGTTTATTATCTGATCAGAGCATCTCACAACCATATACTTATACAAATTCAAATGGAGTTATTGTCAACGATACTCTTCCAGTTATGACGAGAGTAGGTAGATATGGGTGTCATTATGGTTCTGGTAGTTATGGTAATTATGTGGTCGTTAGAGTGGAATTAGACAAACCTGTGGAGGATATTAATGGTGTTGAACGAAGTATTGTTTTTATGCGCTATGCCCACTTGAATACAATTAATGTAACTTCAGGGCAACGCATCGAGCAAGGCGACATTATTGGCATAGCTGGATGCTCAGGAAACGCTGCAAGAATCCCAATTAGCGACCACCATATTCATATAGAAGTTAACTCAACAAATAATTGGACTGGGGTAAGAGATGTTGACCTCCTTCAATTGATTACAACAACTATAACACGACCTGAATGATGAAATTAATTGTATTTATATCTTTAGTTGGTTTTTCTATTTTTCTTGCTAATGGCCAAGAGGATAGAAGTAAAATAAGAATCAATGATATTTGTGTTGAACATTTATGTTTTGGAGATAGTATTATTGAACTCATTAATTCTCTTGGTGCGCCAGATTCTATAATATATCGACCTATTGGTGATGAAGAATTTGAGGAGCCTTCACATAACCTTTATTTGTATGGAAACGATCTATACTATGAATTACTTTATCCTAATCTAACTCAAGGTCTCTTATATGGATGCAGGATTAGTAAAATCGGATTTTCTATTTTAATTGGAGATGTTAAAATGATTATTGGAGAAACGAGAATTGAAACAATGCAGGAAAAGCTCTCTAAATATCATTTTCAAGAAAAAAGAATGAATGAAACTGAGTTTGTGTATTCATTTTATGTGTTATTACCATGTGAATTAGATGATGTTAAGAGTGCTTTTGTTTCTGAAGTTCAACTGTTTTTTACAAATGATATATTGAGACAGATATGGACCCCATTGGATAAAAATTAAACCGTTATTAGGTAAATTTAGCTATTCCCCTGCTCGGCGTAGACTACAGTCTACGTCGAATATTAACCGGCAGTTTGTGCCTGTTCTGGTTGTTTGTGCTTATCTTGCATAAGCCTGCCTGGTTTTAATATCTCGAATCATTGCATCAAGGGTATAAAGAATGTGTTCTTTATCTTTTTCCTTTAATTGCGAAATATCGTTTAGACGCTGCAACATGGTAGGGTCTTTTAAAACTTGTGTATCTTGATTTTCCCCAAGTAAGTAACCTACGGTTGTTTCCAGAATATTTGCAATTTTCTTAACCACGTCAATAGAGGGTTTC
>DUQY01000277.1 GCA_012837565.1 Bacteroidales bacterium
AATGAAGCAATAGAACTTGCCTATTATGGAGCATCCATCATCCACCCTAAGACAATTAAACCCTTAGAGAACAAATCTATCCCTCTTTATATTAAGAGCTTTCTCTCGCCAAAAGAGTCAGGAACAAAAATAGACTGCTGCTCTGATACCTCTCCCCTAATGCCAAGCTATATATTTAAGGATAACCAAACCCTTCTTTCCATATTCCCTAAAGACTTTTCTTTTATAGTTGAAGAGAATATTGCTAATATATTTTCCCTTTTCGCAAGATATGGCATAAAGATTAACCTAATGCAAAACTCTGCAATTAGTTATTCCGTTTGCTTTGATACAATTCAAAAGCAATTATTACAAAAACTTATTAAAGAGCTATCCACAAGCTATTCCATTAAATACAATAATAACCTTAGACTTATAACTATAAGACGTTATAGCGAAGAAGCAATAAATGATTTAATACAAGACAAAGAGATAATCATAGAACAGCGTTCACGTCTTACAGCTCAGTTCTTGGTGAAACTATAAAAAGAGTTTAGTCCTCTAAGTGTTCATCATAGTCTTCAAAGATTTCTGGAATAGATTTAAGAGTCTTTACCCCTAAGGTTTGAATATCTTTTGCTTGTTTAATTAGATTTCCTCTACCATCTTTCAATTGGTTAAATGCTTTATTGTACGAATCATTAGTTGTGCTGATTTTCTTTCCTATATCTTCAAATGTTTCTAAGAACCCAACAAATTTCTCGTACATCTTACCACTGTTTTCAATTATTTTTTCAGCATTCTTATTCAATTTATCAGTCCTCCATAGGTCTGAAAATATCCTAAGACTGGAAATAAGTGTTGTGGAAGAAACTAAGACTACATTTTTCTTATATGCAAATTCCCACAATGCCCTATCATTTTGCATAGCTAAGATATAAGCCGATTCTATTGGCACAAACATCATCACAAAACCAAGACTTCCTTTAATATCGTCGTATTTCTTTTGGCTTAACTCATTAATATGATTACGAACCGATGCTATATGTTTATTTAATTCCTTTGTTTGGTCTTCTTCTAATTCGGAAGAGAAGTAATTATCATAATTAACAAGCGAAACCTTAGAGTCATTAATCACCTTACTGTTATCTGGCAAATAAACTACAACATCAGGGATTATCTTCTTGTCGTCCTCATTCCTATGCACATCTTGAGTTATATAATGTTCTCCTTTAATTAGTCCTGTGTTTTGAAGAATGGTTTCCAGTACGTTCTCTCCCCAATTACCTGCCTTCTTATTCTCCCCTTTTAGTGCCGATGCCAAATTATTAGCCTGCTCACTAATTAAATTAGTCTGCTCCATTACTTTCTTTATCTCTGCTTGAAGTAAAGATCGTTGCTTAGTCTCCTCAGTTAAGTTGGTATTCACATTCTCTCTAAAGTCTTTAATACTTATATTCAAAGGCTTTAATAAGTTTTCTATATTTAGTTTATTGGTTTCTGTAAACTCGCTAGTCTTATTTTTAAGTATTTCATTAGCTAAGTTTACAAATTCTGTTTTTGCTTGTTTTTGTAATTTATCAAACTCATCTTTTATTTCCTCTTGTTTCTTTTGAATAGCATCATTATTAGCCTTCAAAGTGCTATTAAGGTTTGATAATTCAAAAGACTTCTTTGTCTCTTGCTCCAATAAACTTGTTAGCTTAGCATTCTTTTCTAACTCCTTATGTAATAAATCTTCCTTATTACTAATATTCGATAATAGAACATTATTAGAACTTGTTAAATCACTAAACTCTTTTCTTAGTTCTTCAAACTGTGAAGATATTGTTGCATTCTGACCTCTCTCCTTATTCAAATTATCTTCCTTGTTTCTTAAATCCGCTTTTAGAGAACTGTTTTCTCTTTCAACACGGTTATAGTTTGATTCTAATTCCCTATATCTAGCGTCTAATTCCTTAGAACTTGACTCTAATTGAACAAATCTTGATTCTAGTAATTTATAATTTGATTCTAGTTCAGAATTATTCTCAACTTTCTTTTTCGAAGAGATAAGAGAGATAATTATTAGAGCTACTATCAAGCCTAATATAATTACTATCAATGCTATTTCCATATTATATATTTGTTTATTGTTTCAAAAAATGAATGTTCAAAGGTAAGAAGTTTATTTAAATAAAAGGCATTTTACCTATAAGCTTTTATCTTCTGACAAAATGGCACAAGAAAAAGAATGGTATAATGATTGATTGTAGGAGGCTTGAAGTGAAAAATATTAAACATTAAAAAAATAACAATATATGAAAGGTAAAATTAACGTAAAGACAGAAAACATTTTTCCTATTATAAAGAAGTTTCTGTATTCTGACCATGAAATATTCTTAAGAGAGATTGTGGCTAACGCTGTTGATGCTACTCAAAAACTAAAAACACTTGCATCACTAGGACAATTTAAAGGAGAGTTAGGTGACCTTACTATTGAAGTTAAGGTTGACAAAAAGAAAAAGACATTATCTGTAATTGATAGAGGTCTTGGTATGAGCGAAGAGGAGGTTGACAAATATATCAATCAAATTGCTTTCTCTGGTGCTGAAGAGTTTGTTGACAAATACAAAGGTAAGTCAGAGCTAGAACAAAATCAACTTATAGGACATTTCGGACTTGGCTTCTACTCATCATTTATGGTTAGTAAGGAAGTTGAATTTAAATCAAAATCCTTTAAAGATGATGCAGCAGTTCGTTGGTGGTGTGATGGTGATACAGAATACACGCTTGAACCATCTGATAAAACAGAACGTGGCACAGAAATCATTATGCATATTGATGATGATAACCAAGAGTTTTTAGAAGAAAACAAAGTGCTTGAAATCCTAAATAAGTACTGTAAGTTTATGCCAATTCCAATTCGTTTTGGAGATGAAGAATATTGGGAAGACTCAGAAACAGAAAAAGACGATAAAGGAGAGGCAAAAAGAGTTCAAAAGACTAAGCCAAGAATAATTAATAATACAGAGCCACTTTGGAAGAAGAAACCTTCAGAACTAAAAGAAGAAGATTACCTAGACTTCTACCGTGAGCTTTATCCAATGAACTTCGATGAACCACTATTCCACATACACCTAAACGTTGACTACCCATTTAACCTAACAGGAATACTTTATTTCCCTAAGATTAAAAAGAATATAGACCCAGCAAAAGACAAAATACAACTTTATAGCAACCAAGTATTCGTAACAGATAGCGTAGAAGGAGTTGTTCCAGAATATATGATGCTACTTCGTGGAGTTCTTGACTCACCAGACATCCCACTAAACGTATCTCGTTCCTATCTTCAATCAGACTCAAACGTTAAGAAGATATCATCGCATATAACTAAGAAAGTTGCAGATAAACTTGACGAGATATACAAGAACAACAGAGAAGAGTATAATGCAAAGTGGGATGACATTAAAGTATTTATTGAATACGGTATGTTATCAGATGAAAAGTTCTACGATAGAGCAGAAAAGATATTCCTCTTTAAATCAATAGAAAATGAGTTCTATTCAATTGAGGACTACGCAAAGAAAATCAAACCCCTACAAACCGATAAAGACAAGAAACAAGTTTATCTATATACTAACAATATAGACTCACAATATCCATACATACAAGCAGCAAAAGACAAGGGCTACGATGTACTATTAATGGACGGAATATTAGATAATCACTTTGTTAACCTAATGGAACAAAAGATACAAGATTCACGCTTTGTACGTATTGATAGTGATGTTATTGACAAACTAATACCAAAGGACGAAATAATCCCTTCTAAGCTTGATGAAAAACAAACAGAAAGCCTAAAAACCTTAGTTGAAGCACAGGTTGACAAGCAAAAGTTCACAATTGTAATGGAAAGCCTAAACGAAACGGATAGCCCCCTAACAATAACTCAAAATGAATTTATGCGTAGGATGAAAGAAATGAGTGAAATGGGCGGAGGAGGAATGGCATCATTCTACGGAGAGATGCCAGAGACTTATAACTTAGTAGTAAACACCAATCATCCACTTATGAACGAAGTCCTAACAGAAACAGACCCAGAAAAACAAACCCAAGTCCTATCCCAACTAAAAGACCTTGCTCTACTTAGCCAAGGACTCTTAAAAGGAGAAGCCCTAAACAGCTTTATACAACGCTCAATAGGAATAATAAAATAATAATTTTTCATTTAATTATTGTATTAAGGGACGTAATTCATTTTGCGTCCTTTTTTTATTAAACCTTACCAACCACATTCTAAATCTAATTTTTGTAAATTTGCACCCTCTAAAGGAAAAACATAATGAAGATAAGTCGAATTGAGAGAGAAAAGAAAACTGTTGAGTTTATGATTAGGCTCTATTGCAAGAAGAAAGAAGGAAACAAAAGCCTCTGTTTAGACTGTGAAGAACTAATTGACTATTCAAAGAAAAGGCTCGACAACTGCCTCTACGGCGCCCATAAACACGCTTGCAAACACTGCCCAGTTCATTGCTTCAAACCCACAATGCAAAGCAAGATGCGTCAAGTTATGAGGTTCTCTGGCTCAAGAATGATATTCTATTATCCCAAAGAAACATTAGTACATCTATTCAATAAATAAAAAAACGTATTGCAAATTCTATTTCTGTTATGCATCATAAATAGTGCTTTACGGAAACAAAATAATCTTTTAACCTCATCCCCTAAAATCAATATCTAAAACCTGATTTTTTAATAGCAAAGGAAAAGAGGAACTACCAATATTCTTATTGGTGTTCCCTTTAACTATTAAACACTGTAACATGTAACATATATAGGGTTATGTTACAAATGTTACAAGTTACAAGAGTTAAAATAGCTTAAATCATAGAATTGTTTGTATTTAAAATAAGGC
>DUQY01000278.1 GCA_012837565.1 Bacteroidales bacterium
AAAAATTATAATAAATATCTTATAGATACATTTAATTTGTATCTTTGAGGTTTATTAAGAAAAACACATAATAATATAATGGCAGAAAAGAATAGTGCGGTGATAGGTTTTGAGGATAAGATTTGGAAGGCAGCCGATCTTCTAAGGGGGAATATGGATGCATCGGAATATAAGTCGGTGGTCTTGGGTCTAATTTTTCTTAAATATATATCGGATAGGTTTGAGATAAGGTATAATGAACTAATTGAAGAAGGGGAGGGGTTTGAGGAAGATAGGGATGAGTATACTTCGGAGGGCGTTTTTTATGTGCCTCAAGACTCAAGGTGGGGGATAATTGCAAGCAAGGCAAGGACTGCAGAGATAGGAACTACGATTGATGATGCTATGCGTCATATTGAGAAGGAAAACTCAAAACTTAAGGGAATACTGCCTAAGAATTTTTCACGTCCTGAGCTTGACAAAAGACGTTTGGGTGATGTGGTGGATTTGTTCACCAACCTAAAGATGCACACAAAAGATGAGTCAAAAGATATTCTCGGAAGAGTTTATGAGTATTGCTTATCCAAATTTGCAGAACAGGAAGGTAAGCTGGCAGGTGAGTTCTACACACCTTCATGTATAGTTCAAACACTTGTAGAGGTACTTCAACCACTAAAAGGTAGAGTTTATGACCCTTGCTGTGGAAGTGGAGGTATGTTTGTTCAAAGTGCCAAATTTATTGAATCTCACTCTTCAAATATCAATAATATATCTGTTTATGGTCAAGACTCCAACCCAACAACATGGAAAATGGCTACAATGAATCTTGCCATTAGAGGAATTGAAGCTGATTTAGGAAAATACAATGCTGATACTTTCTTTAATGATTGTCATCCAACCCTAAAGGCAGACTATGTAATGGCAAATCCACCTTTTAACCTTTCCGACTGGGGAGCAGACAAACTTTCAACTGATGTTCGTTGGCGTTATGGAGTGCCACCAAATGGAAATGCCAACTATGCTTGGTTACAACATATTGTTCATCACCTCTGCCCAAATGGCAAAGCAGGTATTGTTCTTGCCAATGGCTCGCTAAGCACTCAAACCTCAGGTGAAGGAGAGATAAGACGTAAGATGATAGAAAATGATATAGTTGAAGGAATAATAGCAATGCCATCCCAACTATTCTACACAACTCAAATCCCTGTTTCAATTTGGATACTTAACAAGAATAAAAAGCAAAAAGGCAAAACCCTATTTGTTGATGCAAGGAATCTCGGCACAATGGTTACCCGTAAGCTACGACAACTAACCGATAAGGATATTCAACTAATAGCCCAAACCTTCCAAGCCTTCCAAGAAGGAATACTAAATAAAGAAAAAGGTTTTAGTGCAATAGCTGATCTAGAAACCATAGCAAAACAAGACTATATTCTAACACCAGGCAGATACGTAGGAATAGCAGACCAAGAAGAAGACGCAGAACCATTTGAAGAAAAAATGACACGCCTAACAACAGACCTATCTAAACTCTTTAACAAATCCCATGACTTAGAATCGGAAATAATAGAGCAATTAAAAAAGATTGGGTATGGAATTTGAAATTTATTGTGATGAGAGTGGTTTAGAGGCTATTGAAGATAAAGAGGCTCATAAATATTGTGCCATAGGTGGAATATGGATACCAGAGCAATATAGACCAATTTTAAAAGAAAAAATTAATTCAATAAAGCATAAATATAATATTTATGGAGAATTAAAATGGAATAAGGTTTCTCCATTAACTATTCAATGCTATAAAGATGTTATTGATTATTTCTTTTCTGCATCAAGAATAAGATTTAGAGCTATTATAATTGAATCATCCAAAATTGATAATAATGTTTTTAATCATGGAGATGCAGAATTAGGCTTTTATAAGTTTTATTATCAATTAATTAATCATTGGATTATTGAAGGGAATGAATATAGAATATTTTTAGACCATAAAATTAATGCAAACAAAGATAGAGTAAATGAACTTGGAAGGATATTAAAAAATTCAAATATTGATGCTTCAATAAAATATATTCAAGCATTACATTCTCATGAATCTGTCGCAATTCAATTAGCCGATATATTAACTGGAGTAGTATTTGCTAAGTTCAATAAAACAAT
>DUQY01000279.1 GCA_012837565.1 Bacteroidales bacterium
CATCAAAATTATCAAGATAAATCAGCCGAATATCCAGTATACAATGGCGGTATTTCTCCAACAGGTTACTATGATAAGTTTAATAATTCTGGTGATAAAATAATTGTCAGTGCAAGAGGTGCAAACGCTGGTTATGTCAATCGTATTTCTACTCCTTATTGGGCAGGTAATAGCTGCTATTCAATAGGAATTAAAAATTCATTAATATTGAATTGGTTATATGTGTATTATTTCTTAAAAGGTAATGAGAAAAAGCTGATTGGTAGTCAGCAAAAGGGAAGTATTCCATCGGTTTCCAAAAAGCAAATTGAGAATACTCTTATCCCAATCCCACCATTAGACGTTCAAGCTGAAATAGTCCGTATTCTCGATACCTTTACAGAGCTTACAGCAGAGCTTACAGCAGAGCTTACAGCTCGTAAAAAACAATATGAGTACTATCGTGAAGAGTTATTGAGCTTTGAAGAGGGTGAAGTGGAACATTTGCCAATGGGAGAAATAGGTATATTTCAACGTGGTAAAAGGTTTGTTAAAAATGATATGATTTCAGAAGGTTTTCCTTGCATTCATTATGGAGAAATGTACACCTATTATAATATTTGGGCAACAGAAAGCAAATCATTTTTAAGTGCTGATTTAGTTGAAATAAAGAAACTAAGGATAGCAGAAAAAAACGATGTTGTAATAGTTGCAGCTGGAGAAACAATAGAGGATATAGGAATGGGGACAGCTTGGTTAGGAGACGAAGGTGTTGTTTTTCATGATGCTTGTTTTACATTTAGAAGTAAATTGAACTCTAAATATGTAGCATATTTTACACGCACAAAACAGTTTCATGACCAAATTAAAAAACATATTTCATCAGGTAAAATTTCTGCTATTCATGCAAATGGTTTGAGTAAAGTTGTAATCCCTATTCCATCAATAGAAGAACAAGAGAGGATTGTTGGTATTTTGGATAAGTTTGATATGCTTGTTAATTCTATTAGTGAGGGGTTGCCTAAGGAGATTGAGTTACGACAAAAGCAGTATGAGTATTATAGGGATAGGTTATTGAGCTTTCCGTCATTGTCTGAATTATGATTAAAGGATTAATGGATTGAAGGATTAGATTGAAGGATTAGATAAATGATTAATTGTCTGAATTATGATTAAAGGATTAATGGATTGAAGGATTAGATTAAAAGTTTTGAAGGATTAGATAGAAATAAAAATCCTATAATCCTAAAATCCAACAAATCCTAATTCTGACATAATATATATAATAATGAAACACGAGGAGTTAACTCATAAAATAATTGGTTGTGCGATGAGGGTTCATGGTACACTTGGTAATGGATTTCAAGAAGTTATTTATCAGCGTGCTTTGGCTATTGAGTTTGAGAAGCAGGGCTTGCGTTTTCAACGTGAAATGGAAATGAATATTTATTATGATGATATTAATATTGGGACAAGACGTGTAGACTTTTTTGTAGAGGATTGTGTAATGGTTGAACTAAAAGCTTTAATAAATTTGGAAGAGGTGCATTTGGCACAAGCCATGAATTATTGCCAAGCTTATAATTTGCCTATTGGCTTATTGATAAATTTCGGTTCAAAGAGTTTAGAATTTAAAAGAGTATATAACCTAAACCACCCAGAAAACAAAGAATACAAAACAAATAATACACGAATCCTAAAATCCTTTAATCCAACAAATCCTAATTCAGACAAATAAATCTTAATTCAGACAACATATGAGTACTTATAAAACAATAGCAGAATCGAATAATTTTATTGTTCTTGATAAATTTACTAAGTATTTGGAGGTTAATGAGGCTTCGGCTGTTTATCAATCCGAATCGGCGTTGGAGCGTGAATTTATTGGGGATTTAATAAATCAAGGGTATGAATATCCTAAAGATTTAAACACACCTGGGGCTATGTTGGCAAACGTTAGAGAACAACTGCAAAGGCTTAATGATGTTGTGTTTTTGGATAGTGAATGGGCTCGCTTTGTGGAAGAGTATTTGGATAAGCCAAGTGATGGACTTGTTGAGAAAAGCAAGAAGATACACGAGGATTATATTTATGATTTTGTTTTCGATGATGGGCATATTCAAAATATTTACTTGGTTGATAAAAAGAATATCACTCTTAATAAGCTACAAGTAATTTCACAATTCGAACAAAAGGGAACCAATGCCAATAGGTATGATGTTACTATTTTAGTCAACGGATTGCCTTTGGTGCAGGTGGAACTAAAAAAGCGTGGTGTAGCTATACGTGAAGCCTTTAATCAGGTGCACCGTTATACCAAGGAGAGTTTTAATAGCAATAATTCCTTATTTAAGTTTTTGCAGATTTTTGTTATCTCCAATGGTACCGATAGCCGTTATTTTGCCAACACTGTAGAGCGAAATAAAAACAGCTATGATTTTACCATGAATTGGGCAAGGGCAGACAATACGCTTATTAAAGACCTGAAAGATTTTACGGCAACCTTTTTTGAGAAACATACCCTTTTAAATGTGCTACTCAATTATTCGGTATTCGATACCAGTGATGTGCTGCTTGTTATGAGACCTTATCAGATTGCAGCTACAGAAAGAATATTATGGAAAATAGAAAGTTCATACCAAGCGAAAAACTGGTCTAAGCCTGAAAGTGGTGGTTTTATTTGGCACACCACCGGTTCGGGTAAAACGCTCACCAGTTTTAAAGTGGCACGACTTGCCACTCAATTGGATTTTATTGATAAAGTATTCTTTGTGGTAGACCGAAAGGATCTGGATTATCAAACCATGAAGGAGTATCAGCGATTCTCTCCAGATAGTGTGAATGGTTCGGACAGTACGGCAGGTTTAAAGCGGAATATTGAAAAAGATGATAATAAGATTATAGTCACCACCATTCAGAAATTAAATAATCTGATGAAAAGCGAAAATGATTTAGCTATTTATCAAAAACATGTGGTTTTTATTTTTGATGAGGCCCATCGCTCCCAATTTGGGGAGGCTCAAAAGAATCTTAAAAAGAAATTTAGAAAGTACTATCAATTCGGCTTTACAGGAACGCCAATTTTCGCTCAAAATGCTTTAGGCTCCGAAACCACAGCAAGTGTATTTGGTCGTGAATTACATTCGTACGTCATTACGGATGCCATTAGAGATGAGAAAGTGCTAAAGTTTAAAGTAGATTATAACGATGTACGTCCACAGTTTAAAGGTATAGAAAGCGAAATTGATGAAAAAAAGCTAAGTGCTGCCGAAAACAAAACAGCTTTGCTTCATCCTTTTCGTATCAAAGAGGTTTCTGAATATATTTTACAGAATTACAGACAAAAAACACATAGAACCAAAGGTGGCAGCAGTGGCTTTAATGCCCTATTTACAGTGAGTAGCATAGAGGCGGCAAAGTCTTATTATGAGGAATTAAATAATTTACAAAAGGGAAGCGATAAGCCATTAAAAATAGCTACAATTTTCTCCTTTGCAGCCAACGAGGAGCAAAGTGCCATTGGTGAAATATTGGATGAAAGCTTTGAACCTTCTGCTATGAACAGTAGTGCAAAAGAGTTTTTATCTAAAGCTATCCAAGACTATAACGAACTATTTAAAACAAGTTTTGGCGTTGAAAGTAATGCATTCCAAAACTATTATCGTGACTTGGCAAAACGTGTGAAGAATAAGGAAGTTGATTTGCTTATTGTAGTAGGTATGTTCTTAACAGGATTTGATGCCCCTACGCTCAACACACTTTTTGTAGATAAAAACCTGCGCTATCATGGTTTAATGCAAGCCTTTTCGCGTACCAACCGTATTTTTGACGCCTCCAAAACCTTTGGTAATATTATTACCTTCCGTGATTTGGAAAAAGCTACCATTGATGCCATTACACTATTTGGAGACAAAAACACCAAAAATGTAGTCCTTGAAAAGAGCTATAAAGAATATTTGGAAGGCTTTACGGATATTATCACCGGAGAAGCACGAAGAGGTTATACAGATGTAGTTAAGGAACTTAATCAAAGGTTTCCAAATCCTGATGAGATAGCAACTGAGACCGATAAAAAGGAGTTTGCAAAACTTTTTGGAGAATACCTGCGCGTTGAGAACATACTACAGAATTACGACGAATTTGTCCATCTTAAAGCACTTCAAGAAATAGATATAAACGATAAGGATGCACTTGATACCTTTAAAGAAAACTACTTTATAACAGATGAGGATTTTGCCGCCATGCAAAAGATTGAAGTGCTGCCCGAAAGAACTGTGCAGGATTATCGGTCTACTTATAACGATATTCGTGATTGGATAAGACAGGAGAAAAAAGGAGAAGAAGCACAACAATCAACCATTGATTGGGATGATGTAGTCTTTGAAATTGATTTGCTTAAATCGCAAGAAATAAACCTCGATTACATACTTGAATTGATATTTGAGCACAATAAAGAGACCAAAGATAAAGCGTTATTAACTGAAGAGATTCGTAGGGTAATTCGCGCAAGTGTAGGCAACAGGGCTAAAGAGAGCTTAGTAGTTGATTTCATTAATGATACCGATCTTGACAGCATTCAAGATAAAGCAAGCATTATAGATGCGTTCTTTTCCTATGCTCAAGAAAGACAGAAGACAGAGGCTATAGAATTAATTGCAGATGAAAACCTAAATGAGGAAGCTGCAAAACGATATATCATCGCTTCTTTGAAACGAGAGTATGCCAGCGAAAACGGTACAGAACTCAATGCTATTTTGCCAAAAATGAGTCCTTTAAATCCTCAGTATTTAACCAAAAAGCAGAATGTTTTTCAAAAGATAGCTTCGTTTGTTGAGAGATTTAAGGGTGTGGGTGGTAAAATTTAAATGTAACATGCCCTATTTGCAAGCATATTTCCAAAGCCATTTGTATAAGTGCTATAACCAAAGGGACTTATTATGAGAACAATTGATAGGTTTATAATTAGGTTTGAATATCTTATATATTCTTATTTAATGTAGTATTGTTGTAAGTATTTCGTGTGATTTTATGGAGTTTGGACTTAGGAGATGGGTCTCGTAGAATTTAATTAATATGTTTAGGATTTTTGTTTTCTCTTCTTTTGTAAATGTTATTGGGTTTTTGTTTTCTGAATATGGGTTTTGTGATAGGAGAAATGATGAGAAAAGTGATGAATCTTTTTCATTTAGGTGGTTGCTGTGGATTGGATTTGTTCTTAGGAAGTATCCTTTTGATAGGTCGAAGTATTGGTTTTCTTGTGAGTAATTATTCATTGGTTGAAAACCTAGATGCTCTGAAAGTTCTATAAGGAAATAGAGGTGAAAGGTTGAATAATTGCTTTCAAGTGCATTGAGGGTTTTGATTTTCTCTTGAATGAAATCATATAGTTCCTCATTTTTCTCTTCTTCCCTGAGGCATTGATTAATGATATCGGAAATAAAAAATGCAAGTGTTGTTTTCTTTATATTGGAGAATAGGGGGGTAAGGTCATAATAAACTTTGGCCTCTGTAATTATTTGCAAATCTCTTTTGGGGTTGTTGTATGCTTCGAGTTCTAAGATGTATAGGGGTTGAAATATATTGGAGCGAAGTTTGGATTTTGTTTTCCTGCTTCCTTTTAGTATATATGATTTTACTCCAAATTCCTTTGTGAATATCTTAACAATTATGCTGCTTTCAGAATAGGGAAATGCTCTAAGGATTATGCCTTTTGTTTTGAAAATCATTGAGATAAAATTATCTTACGAATAAGATTTTACCCACTGCTGTTTCTTTGCCCTCAAGTGCTGAGCCAAAAATCAAATATACTCCTGAGCTTACTCTTTCTCCATTGAAGTTTTTTCCATTCCAAACGGCTTGTCCTCCAATTGATTTAAGATGTGCTACTACGTTTCCTGCAATATCTGATATTCTAACGTCAGAATCTGAAACAAAGCCCTTAATTGCAATTATACCGTTGTACTCTGGCTTCACAGGGTTTGGATATGCTGTTAGGTTGCCTGCTTTTTCCTCTCCCTCCATCGATTCTGCCTTATATGATATTACACCAAGACCTGTTCCGATATAAACTTCTCCTGTTTTTGGGTCTTGTGCCATGGTTATTATCCTGTTTGAATAGAGTGGAGAGTTTTCAGCAGTAAAATGATATAGTTGCTTGTCTCCATTTGGTGAGAAAACGAATATTCCATTTCTTTCGGTGCCAACCCATTTTCTGTTTCCTCCATCATTCATTATGCAGTTAATATTGTCGAAGTTAAGTAGGTATTGTGCAATTCCTTCTTCTTGGTATATGATATTGTTGCAAGTAACAGTGGATTTGTTGGTTGCCCCCATTTCAAAAAGATTATCTAAGGAGTATATAACTTTAACTCCTTTGTCTGTCCCTATCCAAATTTCACCCTCACTGTCTTGAACCATACAATTAACTTTATTTGACTGGTCTTTTGCTCCGTTGTTTGGGTCAATAAGTATTTGGTTATTATTATTATCTATGGCTAATATATCATTATTGTTTGTCCAAAGGAATTTATAGTAGTTTCCATGGTTATACTTATCGAGCATTAAGCCTAAGACCTCTGCTTGTCCAATGCTATTGAATGTGTTGAAATTGCCCCATTCGTTCCTATAATTATAATAACAGAATGAATTGCTTGAAAGAGAGTTTGCTACAATAAGGTTTGAGGAAGGGTCGTATTCTGCTCCTGCAATCCTATATCCATAGACGTCGCTTTTAAGGGTGCTATTAGTATTTGTGCTATCCCAAATCTTAACAATCTTATTATCTAATATCTCAGCAACTCCACTCCACCACGATGCTGCCATTAGGTGATTAGGGTTTCTTGGGTCAACACTAACATGGATTATATCTTTTAATACATTTTGGTAATCGAGGTAGTTACTTAAGCAGTCCCAATAATAACCGTTGAAATGATATATGTTTCCAGGATAACCTCTTGGTGAATTTTGAATGTTTCTTCCTCCTGGTGCAACATAAATCTTATCATTGGATGCAGTTATTGAGAAAACACCATTCGATAAAGGACCATTAGGATAAATTGATTTGGCAATAGTATTGGATGCAAAGTCTTTCAGAAATATTAGTCCTCCTGCTTTTTCGTGTGATAGCCATAAATCACCACCAACAATGATTGCATCGCCAACCTCTGGGGTTATTTCTAAGTTATTATAGTCATTGGTTATTGCTCCCCACTCAACATCAATAAGTCTTTTTTGATTATAGTTTTCGTCTAACACAATTACTGCTTGGTTTGATGATCCCCATGTCTTATAAACTAAATAGTCATCGGTTGGTTTAATCCAATATGCCAAAAGGTTTGTGAAAACGGTATCCCATTGACCTTGTTTTTTCTCTAATAAGTGAATGTAAGCATCATCAATCTTAATGCCTGCCATAAGTTTATCTTTATATTTAAAAAGATACTTAATCTCTGTGTTGGAAGGGTTGTCTAAGCTTTCATGTTTTATCCAAGTTTCGCTTGTTGCTAGTGAAGGGGAGTTATAGGGTGCGTATAGTAAGCCATTAACAGTTGCAGCATAGATTGAATCATTATCAATCACAACAGCATTTACATTTATCTTAGAGCTATTATATCCTATATAGTATGTTTCAAAGATTTCTTTTCTCTCTAAGTCCAAAACAACAATTCCAAATCCGCAAGATAGGTATGCTTTTTTCTTATGAAAGACAATATCGTTTATCGACTTGCTTCCTTCTATGGAACGAATCTTTATGTCGGGGATATTATAAACCCTATCTTTTTGAATTATATCAATATTTGAATTCTCATATACAACGATAATACTTTTAGTGGTTTTGTCGTAAGCAAGTTGAACAATGCCTGCATCGGTTAGCCCATCAACTTTCGAAAATCTTTCAACCGAATTATCTTCCTTGTCATAGTAAAACATAGCACTTCCTGCCGATACTAGAATTCTATTCACAACTAAGCCTAGTTTTTGAGTTTGGTAATACGATAAATGGTCTCTCCAAGAACCAATAGGAACATTAGTATATTGCGCCTTAGATGAATAAGGCATTAATAATGTTATTAATGAACAAAGGAGAATTGAAAATACTAGATTAATAGCTTTCATGCGTAATATATTGTTATACAATTGTAAAATACTTAACGCATTAGAATATTAAATATTGCTTTAGTTAACAGCCTCTTTTAACCTTTCAGCATTTTCAGCTAATTGGAGTGCATCAAGAACTTCTTGGAGGTCTCCATCCATAAAGGAAGTAAGGTTATGCATTGTATAATTTATTCTATGGTCACTAACTCTCGATTGAGGATAGTTATAGGTACGAATTTTTGCACTCCTATCACCAGTTGAAACCATTGTCTTACGTTTTGATGACATTTCTTCCAAATACTTATTGTATTCTAATTCAAATAATCTTGTTCTCAAAACAACCATAGCTTTTTCAAGATTCTTGATTTGTGATTTTTGGTCTTGACAAGAAACAATAATTCCTGTTGGAGCATGGGTAAGTCTTACGGCAGAGTATGTTGTATTTACCGATTGACCACCAGGACCTGATGAACAAAAAGTATCTTTTCTAATATCTGATTGTTTAAGTTCTACATCAAACTCTTCAGCCTCAGGCAAAACAACTACTGATGCAGCAGAGGTATGAACCCTTCCTTGTGTTTCGGTTTGTGGAACTCTTTGTACGCGGTGAACTCCTGATTCATATTTCATTTGTCCGTAGACGCCACTTCCCATAACATTAAGAATAACTTCTTTATATCCTCCAGCAGTTCCTTCGGTAAAGTCAACAATGTCAAATTTCCATCCCTTTTTCTCAAAGAACTTTAAGTACATTCTATATAAATCGCCAGCAAAAATACTAGCCTCATCACCTCCAGATCCAGCTCTAATTTCAAAAACTGCATTCTTATCGTCTTGTGGATCGGATGGAACAAGCATTAATCTAACCTCATCCTCCATTTCGTGCTTTCTCTCAATTAGGCTATTCAATTCCTCTTTTGCCATTTCTCGAAACTCTTCATCCTTTTCGGTGTTAAGAACTTCCTTTGCATTATTTATGTTTTCTAAGGTGTTTTTATATTCTTTGTAAGCTTCAATAATAGGTTGCAGATCTTTATAATCCTTATTTAGCTTTACATAACGCTTCATATCAGACATTATCTCTGGCTGATTAATTTGATCTTCTATTAATAGGAACTTTGAATAAATTGCTTCTAACTTATCTAACATAATATAAAATTTTGAGGTGCAAAAATACAAATAAATCTTCGTTTAATTAAATTTTGTCTATGTTTTCTCGATTTATTTTAAGATATTTGCAAATTATAATATTAAATTGGTATGAAAAAGTTATTTTATTTTATTGCATTATTTTCAATAGTTTCATCCCTTATATTATTAAGTGGATGTAAGAAAAAAGATTCAACCGAATCCAAAGAACAATCCCAGTCATCAGTTAATCCAAAGAACTTAACCTCATCAGGAGGTAAAACATTGGAAATGCTATTAATTGTTCCGGACGAGGTTTATAAAGGAGAATTTAGGGATACAATAGGTTCATATTTTCTTAAAGCTTGTGAAGGACTTTCAAGTCCTGAGCCACTTTTTGATGTAGTTCAGATACAGCCAAAAACATTTTATAATTCTGAGATGTTCCAAAAGCATAGAAATATCTTTATAATAGACTATGCAAAGACTAATACCGAAAATACTATTTTCCAAAACATAGACTATAAGTCTTTCCCTCAAGCATATTTCCAAATTATTACAAACAATAGGGATAGTCTTTATAATATGATTAGCAAATATGCCCCTTCCATAATTAATCAATTCTATGATAATGAACATAGGAGGGTTGCAGTGGCATTTAAAAGATTGGAGAATGTTGAATTGACCAAGAAACTAAGAAATACTTTTAAATTTACATTAACCTTTGCAAAAGAGTTTTCTATTTCTAAGTTTGAAGATGATTTCGCATGGATTAGAAAAGACTATAGGGTTAAGGCTGATCAAAAAACATTAAACGTTATGATTTACAAAACTCCTTTCTTGGGAGATGGAATGTTTAATGAAGAAAAGATAATTGAGTTAAGAGATAAGATTTCAAAGGAAAATATACCTGGACCAACCCGTGGTTCATATATGGGAACAGAAACAAGATACCCATTAACAAGAAAAACTGTAAGCATTAATGGTCAACCAGCAATTGAAACAAGAGGGCTTTGGAGATTATTTAACGATTTCATGGGAGGCTCTTTCATTAACTATTGTTTTTTTGACCAAAAGAATAATCAATTTATAATGATTGATTGTTTTGTCTATTCTCCAAACCAAAATAAGAGGGATGAATTAATGCAGTTAGAATCAATAGTATATAGTTTAAAAATAGAATAATCCTTATTTCCTTCGTAATGTAAGAAAACAATAGTATTTTTGCATTTTATTTGACGCGAGTAATTTATTAACAAAAAACATATAATAATATGAAACCTAAACGTATAGAGCATATAGGTATAGCTGTTTCGAATTTAGAAGAAGCAATTAAATACTGGGAAGATGTTATGGGCCTAGAATGTTATAACATTGAAGAAGTAGTAGACCAAAAAGTAAAGACTGCCTTTTTTAAGGTTGGTGAAGTAAAGATTGAATTGTTGGAAGCAACATCTCCAGAGAGTCCAATTGCAGGGTTTTTAGAGAAAAAAGGACCAGGGGTTCATCATATTGCTTTTGCAGTTGATAATGTTGATGAGGCACTTTCTGTTGTTGAAAAAGCAGGAGTAAGGCTTATTGATAAAACATCAAGAAAAGGAGCAGAGGGATTAAACATTGGTTTCCTTCACCCAAAATCAACATTGGGAGTACTTACAGAGCTTTGTGGCGAATAATAGAATTAAATTATTAAATAATAAAATATCATAATAATGGCTTTTGAAGATAAAATAAAGCAACTACTCGATAAAAGAGTAGAAGCAAAACTAGGTGGAGGTCAAAAAAGAATTGACGCTCAGCATGCAAAAGGTAAACTAACCGCACGTGAACGTATTGAAATCCTTTTAGATGAGGGTTCATTCGAAGAATTTGATATGTTTGTAACACATCGTTGTACAGACTTCAAAATGCAAGATAAAACCTTTCTTTCGGATGGTGTTGTTACAGGTTATGGAACAATAGATGGTCGTCTTATCTACGTATTTTCGCAAGATTTTACAGTATTTGGAGGTTCTCTATCTGAATCTTTTGCTAAGAAAATTTGCAAGGTAATGGATCAAGCAATGAAAGTTGGAGCTCCAGTTATTGGGCTTAATGATTCAGGTGGTGCTCGTATTCAAGAAGGTGTTAATTCATTAGCTGGTTATGCTGAAATATTCCAGAGAAATATTATGGCATCAGGTGTGATACCTCAAATTTCTGCAATCTTTGGCCCATGTGCAGGTGGAGCGGTTTATTCACCAGCTCTAACTGACTTCATCATGATGTCAAAAGAAAATAGTTATATGTTCGTAACCGGTCCTAAGGTAGTTAAGACAGTTACAGGAGAAGATGTAACTGACGAAAAACTAGGAGGAGCTATGGTTCACGCTTCAAAATCTGGGGTAACTCATTTTGTTGTTGACACAGAGCAAGAAGGTCTATTATTAATTAGAAAACTAATGACTTATCTTCCATCAAACAACTTGGAAGAAGCTCCAATTTATCCATGTTCTGACCCAATAGATCGTTTGGATGAAGCATTAAACTCAATTGTTCCAGAAAATAGGAATAAACCATACGATGTTAAAGACATTATTCATGCAATTGTTGATGATGGCGAATTCTTAGAAGTTCATCGCAACTTTGCAGCAAATATTGTTGTAGGTTTTGCACGTTTCAACGGAGTCTCTGTTGGTATTGTTGCTAACCAACCTAACTATATGGCTGGTGTTTTAGATATAAACTCATCAAGAAAGGGAGCACGTTTTGTTCGTTTTTGCGACGCTTTCAATATTCCTATCGTAACCCTTGTTGACGTACCAGGATTCCTTCCAGGAACAGCTCAAGAATATAATGGAATCATTATTCACGGAGCTAAGTTCTTATTTGCTTACGGTGAGGCAACAGTTCCTAAGATTACCGTTACTCTTCGTAAATCTTATGGTGGTGCTCACGACGTTATGAGTTCAAAACAATTACGTGGTGATATCAACTACGCTTGGCCATCATCTGAAATTGCAGTTATGGGAGCAAGTGGAGCTATCTCTGTTCTTTACGGAAGTGAAATAAAGAAAATTGAAGGAGATGATAAGAAAGCTGCATTCATTGCTGAAAAAGAAGCAGAATACAACGAAAAGTTTGCTAACCCTTACAATGCTGCTAAGTTTGGTTATATCGATGACGTTATTGAACCGAGAAATACTCGTTTCCGTATCATTAGAGCTCTTCAAGCATTAGCTACTAAGAAGGATCAGAACCCAATGAAAAAACATAGCAATATTCCATTATAATATAAAAGAGATGAAAGTTAATATAATAAAAACTGTTGTATTATTTCTTTCGCTTGTCTTTTCTTTGAGTATTAGTGCTCAGAAGAAAGCTACGATTGAAACGATGCAACAAGAAATAGACTCTTTGAAATCTCAGATAGCCAATGTTAATGCAGGGGGAACCTACGACCCATTGGTGCCTCAAACTTACGCTGTAGATTCAAAAACACAAACTGTAGCAGTAATTAATCATAATGAGAATACTGTAGAGATACTAGTTCCAATAAAAGACGGATTTAAAAAAGAAATTGTTTTACTTGTTGATATAGTAGCAGGTCGCCATGATGAATATGCTATTTTTAGGCCTAAAAGTATTGCAGTATATGAAAGTCATATTGTTTACTTAGCTTCAAATAGGGATAGTTCTTTTGTTAGAGTTTTAAACTTTAAAGGAGAGCTAAACCAAGAATATAGATTCAATGGAGCAGCAACAGCATTTAGTTATATTCCTGACACTAAGCAACTTTATATAGCTGGAGATAACGTTAATGGATACAATATATTTGCAATTGATGTTAAGCAAGGATTTGAGCATATTGACATTGCAAATTCGCCTTTGTTTAATTATGTAAAGGCAAAGAAAGGTGACGAGATTGCAATACATGACAAATATGGAGTTGGACTAACTCTTATTGCTGTAAGTACAGTTTTCCTTTCCTTAATAGTAATCTTCTTGGTACTACTTGTTTTTGGAGGATCTATTGTTAAGTTCCAAAATAGAAAAGCAAACAAGCAAGATGCTAAGGATGCAAAACAAGAAGCAAAGAAGACTCCAACTGTTATAAGTGGAGAAGAGTTTGCAGCAATTGCAGCAGCAATTTATATGTACAACGATCAGTTACATGACGATGAAAATGCAATTCTTACAATAAATAAGGTTTCAAAAACCTATTCTCCTTGGAGCTCAAAATTGCATAATATGAATGTTTATAGGCGATAATCATAAAAAAGAAATTAAGTAAAATGAAAAATTATAAATTCAAAATAAACGGAACAAGTTATACCGTTGACATAAATAATGTTGAGGGACAAACAATCGAATTAGAGCTTAACGGCACTTCATATAAGGTTGAGGTTGATAAAGAAATCAAACAAACCAAAACGCCTAAGCTTGTTCGTCCAGTAGCTGTACCATCAACTGACTCAACTCCTCAAACTGCAAAAACAACAAGTTCAGGATCTCAAACGGTTAAATCACCACTACCAGGAACTGTTCTTGATGTTTATGTTAATGTTGGAGACGTAGTAACAGTTGGTCAAAAACTAATAATGTTAGAAGCTATGAAAATGGAAAACATTATTGATTCAGACTTAGCTGGAACAATAACTGAAATAAAAGCACGAAAGGGAGACTCTATTATGGAAGGTGATGTGCTAATAACAATAGGAGGCTAAAAAATGATAGCATTAGAATCTACAATGGGTTTCATGGATTTTATCCAAACCCAACTCGTCCAATTTATTGCCTACACATCATATGGTAACTTTACAATAGGCCATATCATAATGATTGCTATAGGCTGTTTCTTCATAGGTCTTGGTATAGTTAAAGAATATGAACCATTATTATTAATCCCTATTGGGTTTGGTATTATTGTTGGTAATATTCCTTTCTATCCTGGCTTACGAACAGGGGTCTATGAATCTGGCTCAGTTCTAAATATACTTTATCATGGAGTTCAGAACGGTTGGTATCCTCCGCTCATATTCCTAGGTATTGGTGCCATGACAGACTTCTCTGCTCTTCTTTCCAATCCAAAACTACTACTTATTGGTGCAGCAGCACAGTTTGGTATTTTTGCAGCTTACGCAATTGCACTTCAACTTGGTTTTACGCCTGCAGAATCAGGAGCAATTGGTATTATTGGAGGAGCAGATGGCCCTACAGCTATCTTTATTGCATCACAATTAGCCCCAGAGCTATTAGGAGCAATAGCCGTCTCGGCCTATTCCTATATGGCATTAGTTCCTGTTATTCAGCCGCCAATTATGCGAGCTCTAACAACTAAGAAAGAAAGGTTAATTAGGATGAAACGTCCACGTCCAGTATCAAAACTTGAGAAAGTACTATTCCCTATAATTGCATTCCTCTTAACATGTACCATAGTGCCAACAGGTATTCCTCTTTTAGGTATGCTTTTCTTTGGTAACTTACTTAAAGAATCAGGAGTAACAAAACGTTTAGCTACTGCAGCATCAGGTCCAATCATTGACACAGTAACAATATTAATTGGGCTAACAGTAGGGGCATCAACTCAAGCAACATCTTTCCTTAATGCTAAATCAATAGGTATTTTCGCATTAGGAGCGTTCTCTTTCATTGTTGCAACAACAGCAGGGGTAGCATTTGTTAAGTTTATGAACCTATTCTTAAGAGGCGACAACAAAGTAAACCCATTAATTGGAAACTCAGGAGTATCGGCAGTGCCAGATGCTGCACGTGTTTCACAAGTTGTTGGACAAGAGTATGACAGATCAAACCACTTATTAATGCATGCAATGGGACCAAACGTAGCAGGAGTTATGGGTTCAGCAGTTGCAGCAGGGATATTACTTGCATTCTTGAAATAAAAAGATAATAATACAACTATACTATTACAATATAGGTAATTAATCATCAAGATTAGTTACCTATATTTTTTTGTAAAAACTTGTAGTCCCATATCTACTGACTTTGACACTTATTTCCCCTTCAACATGTGATAGGTCAATGTAAAATCCCGGTGGAATATAAATTTACTATATTTTCCTTTGCTATTAAATCTTTCTATTTAGAACTTAAGTATCTACTATGGAGTATAAAAGATTAAGGATAATATATTTAGTTTAACTTTATTTATACAACTTTTAATTTAAACGATTATTTTCGACTTTTTTTCGTTTTCTCATTTTTTTTGTTTTAATTTGCACTATTGAAATAAGTTTTTTTGGGTTCTATAACGAATAGAGTGGGTAATCAAAATTAAGTTTAGCTGATAAAAAGTAAATCATGTTCATAAAGTTTTCTAAGTTTCTATACCCTCTAGCTCTTCTTTTAGCTAATTGAATTTTATTATTAATACCTTCCAATACTCCATTAGTTACTTTTTTCTCAAAATAAGCAGTAATTCCACTCCAATGGGATTTAATCATTATTACAAATTTCTGGAAAGGATATATCTTTGATTCTATTGCCATATCACACCAGAAATATAAATAACCTTTTGCTTCTTCTGTGTCTTGGATAGAAAATACGTCCATAAAGGTTTCTCTCAGTCTATATGCTTCTCCTAAATTTGGATACTTTAATAGGAGGTAATCAAGTTCTCGTTTCTTGTCTCTTGTTAGATTATCATATTTCCTTAATATTGTGTATTTATGTCCTTTCAATAAATCATTGCCTTTACGTTCTAATTTGCGTACTTCATCAAGTGTTTCATTTAATGATTTAACCAAATGGAACTTGTCAAAAACTATTTGACTCTTCGGTAAATTATCTACTACTCCACTTATAAAGGCTGGTGACATATCCATACTAACAAGCTCTATATTATTCTTATCTCCTCCTATTTTCTTCACTTCGTTTAATGTATCTTTCTTTAAGGCTCTCTTTACCCAATAATTAAACATACGCCAAATCCTTGGTGAGTTTGTCTTTACACACTTTGTTACTTTTGATACTGGCATCTCACTTTCTATTAATAACATTATATAAGCTTCTAAAAGTAAAGTAAAACCACTCTCAGATCTTGCCCAAGGAACTTCTATTTGATTTATTCCGCCTGATTTATGTTTTATTCTTGGTACTCTGGCATGGAGATAACAACAATGCTGAAAGAAATTTAAGTGTTGCCAAGTCTTATCTACACTATCATACGCTGTTTGTAAATTATCTTCTTTGTCTTTGAACTTATAACCACGTTCAAAATCAATATAAATATGTAATTCTTTTGTTCCTTCTAAAGAATCCAAAAACTCTACTTTAGACATATACCATGGACTTGATAAACCTAAAGCTAAATCAAATATTGCTGTACTATTCATGATGCAAAGTTAAATATTTTTATTTACCCACTCAAAACGTTATAGAACCAAAAAGTTTTTTGAATTACCAAGCATTCTGAAAATATTTTGTCTTTTTTATTTGTTATGTCAATAATTTTTATTTCCTTTGCAGGGTTAAAACAATTAAAAATAGCAACAATTTAAACAAAAAGTATTATGAACAAAAAACTATCATTAATTTGGGTGGTATTTTTTATCACTTTTTTAAGCAATATAGCATATTCACAAATAGGGAATACGATTGTAGATACAAATAGTGTTTGGTCAATTAATAACCAAATTTCATCACCAACACCTCCAACAAGTTACTATATTCACTTAAAAGGGGATACCATTATTGATTCAAAACAATACACAAAGGTTTGGAATAATAATGACTTATCTTTAACAGATGATATGGAATTATATGGTTTAATAAGAGAAGAAAACCAAAAAACATATATAAGGTATAATTATAATGGTCTTTCAGGTGAGAATTTACTATACGATTTCTCTTTGAATATTGGTGATAGTGTTTTATTATATCAAATAGATACAATCTACTTTTACTGGTTTACTGTTACTAATGTAGATTCAATTGAAATAAATAATGAAATGCATAAAAGGATTATTTTATCTGGAAATTTCTATACTGACATTACTTGGGTTGAAAAAATAGGTTGTTTAGATAGAGGATTATTCTATTCTCCTATGATATTTCTTTGTGGAGTTAGGGAAGATTTATTATGTTATTATTATAATAATAGCTGTTTATATACCAATCCAAACTTCAATTATTGTACTGTAGGTTTAGATAATCCATTGAAAACAGAGAGTAAAACAATAATATATCCAAACCCAGTTAAAGATTATCTTAATATTGATTCAGAAGAAATGATATCCAATATAGAGATTTTAGATATTGAAGGTAGATTATTGATAAGCAAAGAGAATATAAATAATATCAATTACAGTACAAATCTTGATTCCTTATCTAAAGGTGTCTATATACTTAAGATTATATATAAGAACGGAAAGATTGGTTCTTATAAACTATTAAAATAATAACAGAATATGAAAAGAACTTTTTTATTATTAATGATTGTTATTTCGGCTTTTAATGTAAAAGGACAAAAGCAAAATCTATACTTTATTTTAATGGTGTGAATACTGATTATCACCCAGTTATTTTATTTGAAGAAAACACTGAAAAATCACTTAAACCATCAGTCAAACTTTCAAGTCTTGTGAAAGCTGATATAATTTTATCTCCAAACCCTGCAAAAGATTATATCACTTTATCATATGACTTAGAATCAAGAAAAACAGAGTATACTATAAGAATATATGATAATAAAGGTATTAATGTATATTCAGGGAACTTGAAAGGAAATAGAGGTATTCAAAACATAGATACAAGAGGGTTTAGTTCTGGAGCATATGTTTATAATGTTGAGAATGGAAATGAAAGATGTAAGAGTGGTAAGTTTATTATTGTTAGATAATCAATAAATAGAATGTCAAACTTAAAGAGAGGGAGCAATTGTTTCCTCTCTTTTTCAATCAATTTAGTTTTTCTTTGCTTTGACTATGCGGACTAGAAAATCTGTCGCAAAAGTTATAAGAATAGGATATAACTATTAATCCAAAATACAGTAAAAAGACTTGTCAAAATTAGGAGTTGATCTTTGCGAAAAAAGACTTGATATAAATTTGAAAAGAAGGGGTCTGAATGAAACGCTGTTTTAATTTCTTGAAACAGCGTTTCATTTTTTTAAAACAGCGTTTC
>DUQY01000280.1 GCA_012837565.1 Bacteroidales bacterium
AGTGAGTGTGTAACAAGTGATGTGATAGTTCTCCACAAGGTTCACCCAACCAATCTTTGTATAATGCTTGTATGAAAGGGTTTTCGTGCGATTTACGAATTGGCTTTCCTGCGTCTTCACGGTAAATTGCTTCGTGACGTTTTCTGATTATATCAAAGTTTCCGTGATGGAATGGTTGCCCTGCTCCACCAATACATCCTCCTGGACAAGCCATAACTTCTATTGCATGGAAATTAGTCTTTCCTGCTCTTACCTCATCAAGAAGTTGGCGTGCATTTGCAAGTCCGTGAGCAATTCCAATATTGATTGGTGTTCCATCGAAGTCAACTGTTGCTGATCTAATTCCGTCTAGGCCACGTAATTCTTTAAAGTCTACTTTCTCAAGTGTTTTTCCTGTGAATATTTCGTAAGCCGTACGGGTAGCTGCCTCAATAACTCCTCCTGTTGCTCCAAAGATAACTCCTGCACCGGTTGATGCTCCTAATGGTTGGTCAAAATCTTCTTCCTCAAGAGAAGCGAAGTCAATATTAAATTGTCTTACTAATTCTGCTAGTTCACGAGTTGTTAGTGCGTAGTCAACATCTGGGTTGCCATCTACTTTAAATTCGTCTCTTTGACATTCAAATTTCTTAGCAACGCAAGGCATAATTGAAACAACAACCATATCTTCACGCTTGATGCCAAGTTCCTTGGTCCAATAGTTCTTTGCTACGGCTCCAAACATTTGTTGTGGACTCTTAGCTGTGGATGGAACATCTAGCATATCTGGGTAGTTATATTCAAAGAAATTAACCCATCCCGGACAACATGATGTTAGGATAGGAAGTTTAACAGTCTTATCTCCCTTAGTAAATCTTGCGATACGGTCTAATAGTTCTGTTCCTTCTTCCATAATTGTAAGGTCGGCTGCAAAGTCGGTATCGAATACATAGTCAAATCCAATAGCTCTAAGAACTGCTGCCATCTTACCAGTTACGATTGAACCTGGTTCCATGCCAAATTCTTCACCAAGTGCAACACGAACCGCAGGAGCTGTTTGAACAACTACTGTTTTTGTTGGGTCAGAGATTGCTGTGATTACTTGACGTGTTTGATCCACTTCACTTAATGCACCAACTGGACATGCTGCAATACATTGTCCGCAATACGTACAAGGACTCTTAACAAGGTCTTGCTCATATGCTGTTGCTACTACTGCTTCAAATCCTCTGTTGATTGCAGATAATGCACCAACTGTTTGCCATACATTACATACGGTTTCACATCTACGGCACATAATACATTTATCTATGTCACGGATAATTGCTGGTGACATATCCATTCTATATGTTGATTGTGCTCCTTGGTATGGTATTTCTCTAATTCCAAGACGTTGTGCTAGTGATTGTAGTTCGCATTTTCCACTCTTAGAACATACTAAACAATCAGCAGGGTGGTCAGAAAGAATAAGTTCAACAACTGTCCTACGAGCATTTACTACTCTTAAACTATGTGTCTTTATATTCATTCCCTCCAGTGCCTCTGTTGCACAAGCTGGAGCTAAATTTCTTCTTCCCTCAATCTCTACTACACAAACACGACAACCACCAGGGCGGTTCTCAAGGTTAACTCCGTCAAGTTCGTAATAACAAAGAGTAGGGATATCAATGCCTATTTCACGAGCTATCTTAAGGATAGTTTTTCCTTTTTCAGCTTGTACAGGCTTATTATCTATAATTATATTTATCATTTCCATTTCTGTCTTCTCTTTTATAGTAAACAAATCAATTATTGTATGCTAATTGCATTGAACTTACATTTTTCAATACAAGCACCACACTTGATACAAAGTTCTGTGTCAATGAAATGAGGCATTTTCTTTTCG
The DNA here is from genome assembly GCA_012837565.1 of Bacteroidales bacterium. GTDB lineage: Bacteria > Bacteroidota > Bacteroidia > Bacteroidales > P3 > UBA10566. The sequence goes on from DUQY01000280.1 coordinate 1,865, forward strand.
CCTTGAATTGCATTAACAGGACAGTTTCTTGCACAAGCAGTACAACCAACACATTGTACAGGGTCAATAATATATTGCATTAGTGATTTACACACTCCTGCCCTACATTTTTTGTCCTTTATGTGTTCTACGTATTCGTCATAGAAGTTTTCTATGGTTGAAATAACAGGGTTTGGTGATGTTTGTCCTAATCCACAAAGAGCAGTATCTTTAATTACTCGTCCAAGATTGCGAAGTGTATCTAAGTCTTCCATTGTTCCGTTACCCTTGGTAATTTTCTCAAGGATTTCGTATAGACGTTTGTTTCCTACACGGCATGGTGTACATTTACCACAAGATTCCTCTACTGTAAATTCTAGGTAGAACTTAGCAATAGCAACCATACAAGAGGTGTCATCCATAACAACCATTCCTCCTGAACCCATCATTGAGCCAGCAGCAATAAGGTTATCATAGTCAATTGGAGTGTCTAAGTGTTTTTTGGTTAGACATCCACCTGAAGGACCTCCTGTTTGAACAGCCTTAAACTCTCTTCCACCTTTTATTCCTCCACCAATTTCGTAGATAATTTCTCTTAAAGTAATTCCCATTGGAACTTCAATAAGACCTACGTTATTGATTTGTCCTGCAAGAGCGAAAACTTTTGTACCCTTAGACTTTGGAGTACCAATTTTACCAAACCAATCAGCACCTTTGTTAATAATGATTGGAATGTTTGCGTATGTTTCAACGTTGTTAACGTTAGTTGGCTTGTTATTATAGCCCGATTCTGCTGGGAATGGTGGTTTGAAGGTTGGTTCTCCACGATTTCCTTCCATTGAATGGATAAGAGCAGTTTCTTCTCCGCAAACGAAAGCACCTGCTCCGTAGCGTAGCTCAACATCAAAATCAAATCCAGATCCTAATATATCTTTTCCTAATAAGCCATATTCACGTGCCTGTCCTATTGCAGTTAAAAGACGATTAATTGCAAGTGGGTATTCAGCACGAATATAAATTAAACCTTTGGTTGCGTTGATAGCATAACCATTAATGGTCATTGCTTCTAAAACAGTATGTGGGTCACCCTCAAGAATTGAACGGTCCATAAAAGCACCTGGGTCACCTTCGTCAGCATTACAAACTACATATTTTTGATCAGCGTCGTGCTTTGCAGCTATTTCCCATTTAAGTCCTGTTGGGAAACCACCACCACCACGTCCACGAAGACCAGATAGTTTGATTTCATTTATCACTTGCTCAGGAGTCATCTCTCCCAAACATTTTGCCAGTGCAGTGTAGCCATCTGCTCCAACATATTCTTCAATATTTTGTGGGTCTATGAATCCGCAGTTACGTAAAGCAATACGTAATTGTTTTTTGTAGAATCCCATATGTTTTGAATCCGCAACATGTTGTTTGTTTTCAGGGTCAGTATAAAGTAAACGAGTTACTTTTCTTCCCTTGATAACGTGTTCTTCAATAATGTCAGTTGCATCTTCTGGTTTAACTTCTGTGTAGAATGTGTTATCTGGCATTATCTTAACAATAGGACCTTTTTCGCAAAAGCCAAAACATCCTGTAAGAATAACCTGAATTTCATTTTCTAAACCTTTGTCCTTGAGAACGCTCTTTAAATTAGCAGCAATCTCTTGGCTCTTTGATGCATTACAGCCTGTACCTCCACAAACTAGTAAGTGCATTTTAAATTTAGCCATATATTTTCCCTCCTAAAGTTGATTGAATAATTAGGTATTATTTATTAATTGTTTGATAGTTTACTGGAATTATACCATCAACTAACTCACCATCTCTGATATACTTCTCAATGATTTCGTCTGCTTTCTTAAGGTCTACATAACCAAAAACAATTGGTTCTTTTCCTGGAAGCGTTACCTCAATTGTTGGTTCTGCATGGCAATATCCCATACAACCAGTTTGAGTAAATACTACATCCATGCCTCTTTTCTCAGTCTCAACCATCATGTAGTCCATCACTTGCTTTGCACCTGCGGCAATACCACAAGTAGCCATAGCAACTTTAACATGAGCTAATCCCTCTGCATTTCCTTTTTGTCGAGTATCAATTTTGTCTTGAATACTTTGTTTCATTGCCTTTAAATCGGCTAACGATTTGATTTTTGTCATCTTTTGAAACCTCCTTATTTTGTTTAAATTAAATTTACCCTTATATCTTTATTGACAGAACGGTCAAATAAAAATATGATGCAAAGATATATCTTATTTATTGAACTCTCAAACCTTTAAAAGAAAAACTTTTATATTTCTTTTGTGACTAAAGTTTTATAGAACAAGAGCAAGATTATTTTCAAAAGGGAACATATCAGAAAGATAATGAAACAAAGGGAATTGTTAATAGGAAATACATTATAAGTCCTCTTAAATTATTCACTCCTTCACCTTAAATAAATAGCCGTTTTTCATTATTTTTTACTTTTCTTAATCATTAGTATATAAAGTTTACTTTCTTTGCAAGATTAAAATCTAGCTTGATTAAATAGTTACGAAAAAACATAGACTTTTATTCAATGATAAGAACAGAAAAAATTATAACAACTTAATATTATTTTACTAAAATAACACCCATACAGCAAAACTACTTTAGTTATTTTCTTTGGTTTCTTTAATAAGATTTCTTGGTTAGAGACACAACTATGTGCCATAAAACCAAAATATTTTATTTGTTAAATAATTGATTTTAAGCTTTAATATAGGACAAAGAATAAAAACATCACCACTATCAAAGAATAAATGAAACTATTTAGATGTATATTGATACTACTCTTTATTCCAATAGTTATGAACGCTAAAAGCAATACTTATAAAGTTAAAGAAGCTGTTGATTATTTCCATGCTTACGATTACACTTCCCATATTATAATGTAGAAGAAAGTTATGATATGGGTGCGGGAACAAAAGATAGAAGAAGCAGTTATTTCTCAAAACGTTATAAACCAAACAGAAAAAGGAGATCAAGTAACATTGACAAAAAAACCTTTGCAATCAAAACCAATCTTGTTTACTCAGCAGCCCTAACTCCTAACCTTGCTGTTGAAATCCCTATCAAAGAACATTTCTCAGCCGAAGCCTCCACAACCTATAATGCTTGGGATCTGGAAGACAACATAAAATGGAAGAACCTAACCCTAACGGCAGAGTTTCGCTACTGGCCAAAGAAGAATATGGAAGGACAGTTCTTCGGAATAAACGCTAACTGGGCTAAATACAATATTGGAGGAATCAAGATGCCATATTTCGCAGATGCAATTTATTATAGGTACGATGGCTGGATGAGTGGCGTTGGATTATCATACGGCTATATGTTTAACCTCTCGAGAAGCTGGAGCTTTGAGGCCAATATAGGAGTTGGACTAAGCTATACCTCCTACGACAAATACCTACATCCAGTTTGTGGAGCATACTGGGGGAGTTATAAGAATATTCTTTTTATGCCAACAAAAATTGGGCTAAGCTTAGTCTATAAAATGCAGAATTCAAGTCTTAAATGCAACTTTTCCTTCTGTTGTTAATAATTTATTTAATTGTTCCAGAGGTGATAAATAGCCAAATCTTTTACGAGGTCTGTTGTTTAATTTAT
>DUQY01000320.1 GCA_012837565.1 Bacteroidales bacterium
AATAATAACCCGCTAAACAAGGTGCACTCGCTTAGCGGGTTAGGTCATGCTTTAACGTGCGTTAGGCACTGGTAGCTTCTGAAGCCAGGAACTCTTGAGCAAAGCGTTGTAAAACACCGCCTGCTTGATAGACAACCAGCTCAGCAGCGGTATCCAGACGACTTAGCATCGGCACACGCACGATTTCACCGTTGCGACGCGTGATCACTAGCGTCATAGTGTTACCTGGTTTCAACTCACCTTCTACATCGTAGGTTTCAGTACCATCAAGACCCAATGTTTTACGTGTGGTGCCTTCGGCAAATTGCAGCGGTAAGACACCCATACCGACGAGGTTGGTACGGTGAATACGCTCAAAACCTTCAGCAGCAATCACTTCAACACCGGCCAAACGCACGCCTTTCGCAGCCCAGTCACGTGATGAACCCTGACCATAGTCAGCACCGGCAACAATAATCAGCGGTTGTTTGCGCTCCATATAGGCTTCAATCGCTTCCCACATGCGGGTCACTTTGCCTTCCGGCTCAATGCGCGCTAATGAACCTTGACGAACATTACCTTGCTCATCCAAGACCATTTCGTTAAACAGTTTTGGGTTAGCAAAAGTAGCACGTTGTGCAGTAAGGTGATCACCACGGTGGGTTGCGTACGAGTTGAAGTCAACTTCTGGCAAGCCCATTTTGTGCAGGTACTCACCCGCCGCACTGTCCAACATAATCGCATTAGACGGTGATAAGTGGTCAGTGGTGATGTTGTCACCCAGTACTGCTAACGGCAGCATACCTTTCATCGTACGCTCACCGGCCAACGCACCTTCCCAATACGGCGGACGACGGATATAGGTACTCATCGGACGCCAGTCATATAAAGGACTGGGCGACTGCGTGATCGAACCGAGGTCAAACATAGGGATATAAACTTGATTGAACTGCTCAGGCTTAACGCTGGCCGCGACAATCGCATCAATTTCCGCATCGCTTGGCCACAGATCTTTCAAGGTAATCGCATTACCCTCTTTATCGTAACCTAGCGCATCTTTTTCGATATCGAAGCGGATGGTACCGGCAATCGCATAAGCAACTACTAATGGTGGTGAAGCCAAAAACGCTTGTTTCGCGTACGGGTGGATACGGCCATCAAAGTTACGGTTACCTGACAGCACTGCGGTGGCGTAGAGATCACGATCAATGATTTCTTGCTGAATCACTGGATCCAAGGCACCGCTCATACCGTTACAGGTGGTGCAGGCAAAACCAACAATACCAAAACCTAACTGCTCAAGTTCTTCGAGTAAGTTGGCGTCTTTCAGGTAGAGTTCAGCGACTTTAGAACCGGGCGCAAACGAGGTTTTCACCCAAGGTTTACGCTCTAAGCCTAACTTATTGGCGTTGCGTGCGACTAACGCAGCAGCGATCACGTTACGTGGGTTACTGGTGTTGGTACAGCTAGTAATGGCTGCAATAATCACTGCGCCATCCGGCATTAAGCCTTCTTCTTTTTCCCACGCGCCAGCAATGCCTTTCGCCGCGAGATCGCTGGTCGAGACACGTGCATGCGGGTTGGATGGGCCAGCCATATTGCGGCCTACTGCAGAAAGATCAAACTTAAGTACGCGCTCATATTCAGCGTCAACTAAGCTGTCGGCCCACAGACCGGTTACTTTTGCGTAGTTTTCAACCAGCGCCACTTGCTCTGGTTCACGGCCAGTCAGAGTTAAGTACTCAGTGGTTTGTTGGTCAATATA
>DUQY01000281.1 GCA_012837565.1 Bacteroidales bacterium
ATAGAATGGCTCAATCCACAGTAAATCCTAATATTCATTTGAACAATCTACTTTCGACAGAAGTCTCATTAAGTGATTTCTTTAACCTTGACAGCATAGCTGATAGTATTAATAATTTAGAATTAGTTACTGTCAATCATCCAGATGGTGATTATCTCGACTTTATATTTTCAATAGATACAGTCTTAGTATTAGATATACCCAAATTGAATAATATAGCTGGGGTTAATTTCGACCTTCCTTCAATATCAATTGGTGATCCATTGCTAAACCACTACGGAGCATTCCACTTCCCAAGTATATCTCAACCTATGGATATGTTCACTGTCGATATTCCTAAGTTCGATAACAGACAGACTCTTGACAGTATTGTTATAAATAGTGGCTCTATAATCTTTGCCCTAAGCTCAAACATTAACCATACTGCTTATATGAATATTAAATGTAATGGTCTTCGAAATAGAGTTACTAATAAAACATTTAACAAAACCTTCATTCTATCAGATTCTACTCAATCTGGAATTAATATTTTTAATCATCAAATTGACTTATCAGAATACACATTAGTAGTTAGTTCAGATTCGAAATTAAATTTCGAACAAAGAGTAACCATATATGTTAATGGTGCCATTCTGCCAAACTACGACATTAACTTAAACCTACAATTTTCAGATTTAGAATTAAATTATATTTATGGAAAGCTAAGTGAATATAGTTTTGACTTCTCAGATATTATTAATGTTGATATTTTTAACGACCCCGATTTCGCACAGATTTTCGAGGCAGGTAAGTTTTCTTTAGAGGATATGTATTTGGACTTGAATATTGAAACAAACATGGGGTTACCAACACTATTAAATCTCACAACAATCAAGGCATATAACGAAAATAATAATACATCAGCCAATATTATACCACCAAATGAAAATAGTTCAATTGCAATAAATGCTGCAAGCGGACATAATCGAGTTGGGACTGCAAATAATAAAATTACTCTAAACTCTTCAGCTTTAAATACTCTACCTACTAAAATTGAATATAAGGGAGATTTGCTTCTAAATCCTAATGGATCTAATGGCTTTATTCCTAATAATCCTTGGACGAAAGCTGAAGCTAAAATTCATATTCCATTAAAAGCTCAAATCAACGACCTAGACTATGAAATTGAATTTGACAGAATTGATTTAGGAGATGCAACAGATTATATCAACTCTGCTTCATTGATTCTAAACCTAACAAACTATTTTCCTTTTTCAATTGGAGCTCAACTCTTTTGCATTGATGCAAATGGGATAGAAACAGGACAGGTCCTTGAGTTGAACAACGCAAATAATAATACGATTTCAGGAGCTAATGTCGATTCGCATGGAAATATAATTAGTCCTTCAACTAAAACAACTAAAATAACAATAACTGCAAGCAATTTCGATATAATTAAGAATGCAAATAAGATGAAACTAAAGCTCTTATTAAATACCTCTTCAAGCGACTCAAACAAACCTTATATTAGATTAAATAAAGACTCAAAGGTTTCGGTAAGCTTGGGAATAGATCTTAAAACTAATATAACATTTTAAGCTTGATAAATAATTATAAAACATAAAGAGATGAGAAAATTGTATATCTTTATCCTAATAGCAATTTCAATAGTATTTGCTGTTAAAGATGTGAAAGCACAATACACAGACATTACTTATTTTATGAGAAATGTCCCTACATCATTTAAAATGAACCCTGCCAACACTCCGGTTGCCAAGTTCTATATTAACTTACCGTTTTCTGGAATAAACTTTGACTTTGCTACCTCAGGCTTCTCATATAGTGATATTATTACAAGAAGAGCAGACGACTCACTACAAGTTGATTTAAATAAATTCTATAATGTACTTACTGATAAAAATTATTTGAAACTTTCAAGCAGTATTGAGCTATTTGGATTTGGATTCCAAGTAGGGAATAATAACTATTTCTCCTTCGGTTTGGATCTAAATATGGATGGAAATATGAATTTCTCAAAAGGGTTATTTGGGTTTATTCTTAATGGTACAGATTCAGAAAATAAGAAAACTGAATTTATTAACAATAAATTGATATACCTTAATACCTTTATATCTCCCTCCATTTCATATACAAGAGTAGTTAATGAACAACTTACAGTTGGAGGAAGAATTAAGATGCCAATGGGAATGGCTAATATTACAACCGACAAATCAGAATTATCACTTAATTTTAATGATGATAAGATAACAGCATCAAGCGATTTTCTAATTAGAACTTCTAATATTATAGGGGAAATAGAATTTAATGGATTAGGCGACTCTACTATTATTGGGTTTAGAAGTAATTCTACTGGAGACATGATTAGTAAATTAACTGACAACCTTGGTCTTGCATTCGATTTAGGAGCTTCATACAAATTGAACGATGATATGGTTGTTAGTTTAAGTATTCAGGATCTTGGATTTATTAATTGGGGAGCAGGTCTGACTCAGCTACAATCTAAGAATCCAAACGCATCATACACATTCAACGGATTGGGTTCTGTTGATTTCAACGACCAAAACTATTCAATAGAAGATCAATTTCAAGAAATTCTAGATAGCGTAATAACTAGTTTCGATCTTGAAGCAGTGGAAGGAAAGTCTTATACACAGATGCTGCCAACCAAAGTATATGCAGGCTTCACTTGGAATTTTGCTAAAACACAGTACCTTAACGCACTTTATAAAGGAGCATTTGGAAACAACTATTCAGACCATTACCTATCAATATATTACACAACACAACTTGAAAGATACCTTAACTTCTCAATTGGGAATACATTTGCTTTTGAAAATCATTTTAACGCCATTTCGGCAATCAATCCAAGTCTTGCCCTTAACATAAACCTATATCTGATTAATTTCTATTTTGGGGGATCCTTACGTTCATCCTATAATTTAGCAAAACTAACAGGATTTAATGTATTTGCTGGAATGAATATAGCTTTTGGTTATAAAGATTATTGGAAAAAAAGCGTATATTCAGAGAATGGTGATATTCCAGAAAATGATAATAATAATGAATAAAGATAAAAATTGAATAGATTAGTAAATAATTGAATAAAAATACATATAAATTTAAGCTTAATGTAATATAATAACGACTTTACAAGTTATTATGTATTGAAATAAACATAACTGAGAAAACGAACCAATATTGAAAGCAACCTTCACAACATATAAAAAGCTAATAATACTAATAACTTTAATTGTTTTTTTAGCATCTTGCTCAACTAAAAAGAACAAATGGTATAATAGAGCCTACCATACAACAGTAGCTCATTATAATGCTTATTGGAATGGGAATGATGCTTTCAAGCAAGGAGTTAAATCAATTAAGGAAACCCAGAAAGACGATTTCTCAAGAATACTACCTGTTTTCAAGTTGGGCAGTCAAGAACAAGCAGCTGCAGTAAAACCTAATATGGATAGAGCAATTGAAAAAAGCTCTAAAGTCATCAAAAAACATTCAATGGTTTTCAATAAAAAGGAAAAGAATCCTGAAATAAAGAAAGCCTACTTATTAATTGGCAAAGCTAGTTTTTATCAAAAAGAATATAAGGTTGCACAGGCCACTTTTCGTCATATTCAATCTGCATGGAAAGACGAACCAATTATGTATGATGCAATGATTTGGCAAGCCTTCACTTCAAGTATGGAAAAAGACTATTCACTTGCCGAAAGCACACTTGACCAAGTTAGGAATAAGATTCAAGAAAAAAAGGCTCCAAAAAGTCTTAATAAGTTCCTTTATTCTGTTTATGCAGAAAATGCAATCGCACAAAAAAAATACTCAAAGGCACTAGAATATATACAATTAACAAAGAAATACTCTAATTCGCATTCACTAAACACAAGATTGATGTTTATTGAAGCGCAGCTATATCAACAAGGTAATGAACTCGAATATGCAAGCAAGTTATTTGGGAAAGTTGCAATAAGAGCCAAACACTATGATATGCAATTTGCAGCACAACTAAGTCAAGCAATGTGTTATGACCCAAAGAAAGGAGATAGCAAAAAGATAAAGACAAAGTTAGAAAAAATGGCTAAGGAAGATAAAAACTTAGAATATAACGACCAAGTATATTACGCTCTTGCTGAAATCTACTTCAAGGATAAGAATGTTGATAAGGCATGTGAGTACTGGGCAAAATCTGTTTCATCTTCATTTAAAAATGTAAATCAAAAAATAGCTTCCTCAATAAGATTAGCTGATATTAATTACGAGTTGTTGGAAAAATACGAACCAGCACACGACTATTACGACACAGCTCTAACAGTAATGAGAAAAGACTACCCAGAGTATAACCAAATCAAAAGCAAACAAATAGTTTTAGCAAACCTTGTAACAAATCTAAGAGTTGTAACAAGATGGGATAGTCTACTTGCATTAAGCGAATTGAGTCAAGCTGATTTGGATAAAAAAATTGATGGCTGGATAAAAGAATATAAAATACAACAGGAAGAAATTAGAAAAGCCGAACAACTTGCAAGAGCTCAACTTGCTCAATTGGGTAGGCAAAATCCTTATGATCAAAATCGTCAAACAAGCTCATGGTATTTCTATAATATCTCAACCGTTCAAACAGGCAAGGCAGAGTTTATGAGAATATGGGGGCCAAGAAAACATGAGGACAACTGGAGGCTAAGCGATAAACAACAAAGCTTCGATTTTGATGATATGGACGATGATGAATTAGCAAATAATGAATCCGATTCATTAGACGACAAAGGAAACCCAAAACCTCCTACTGTACCAGTAAATAAAAACCCTGGAGTAAAGGAGTTTTACACAAAAGACATTCCAAAAACTCAAGAAAAAAAGGATTCGATACATATTGAAATATCGAAAGCTTTACTCGAGGCAGGTTATATATATTATCAAGGACTTGCAAATAACGGGAAAGCAATATCAACCTTCCTTGAACTACAAAAACGATATCCGAACTATCCAACTACACTTCCATCCTCATATCACTTATATAAGATATATGAGAAGATAGGACAAACTCCTAATTCAAATTACTATAAAGCAAAAGTACTAAAAGAATACCCTGAAAGTGAATTTGCAATGATGATTCAAAACCCAGAATATTGGCAAGAGCTCTCATCCTCCAACTCCGAATCAGATAGAATATATAAAGAAGTTTATAACGTATACACATCAAAAGATTATAAACAAACCATATCTAAAGCTCAAGAAGCAATTGAAACAATTCATTTTGGACCATATATTGCACGACTTCATTATATTGAAGCAATTGCAAAAGGGAAGTTATATGGAATAGACTCTCTTATGAATGATTTAAACATGATTGTTTACAATTACCCAGAACATTCAATAACACCTACAATTGAAAACCAACTAAAATACCTTAGCACAAACTATAATATTGCAAGTCAGAACTTAGCATATAAGGAAAAGATTCTAAAAAATAATGAGTCACCTAAAGAAGGTGGAATAAAAACCGAAGAGGGCTCAGGCGATGAAATAAAAACAGAAATAATAGACCATACTATTAATGATGAAGATATATTAGATGCTGAAAGCTTAGTATATAGGTATAGGGATATGGAGCATTTCTACGTTGTTATTTTTGATGACGACAAGTTAAATGCATCAGAAATAAAAATTAAATTCTCAGACTACAACTCAAAATTCTATAAGAGTGATAATTTAAAGTTAACAAGTTTATTATTCACCATGTCAGAACAAATGATTACAGTGGATAGATTTGAAGATATAGAGAAAGCGATGAAATATTATAATGGGGTTATTTCTAATAATGAGGTTCTAGACAATATAGACCCTACCCTATTCAAACATTTTATTATTTCAACTCAAAACTATCCAACATTCTACAATAGGAAAAACATACCAGCGTATTTAAAATTCTTTAGGATATTTTACCTCAAACCTCTAGAGAAAGAGGAATAAAACATGAAAAGATAAACTAATTAGTATTATTAACGTAGTAAAGATTATTAACACAAGAAAAATAGATTATGGCAAAAACTAATTACGATCAAGACAGCACTAACGCAATTAATATAATAAGCAATAGAACGACAATAAAGGGCGATGTTATCTCAGATGGGGACTTAAGAATTGATGGCATTGTTGATGGATCATTAAATATTAAAGGCAAGCTTGTTATAGGCGTTAGCGGAAAGATTATTGGAAGCATTAATTGTCAAAATGCTGATATATCAGGAAAAGTTGAAGGTAATTTAGTTGTTAAAGAACTTCTATCACTTCAAAACAACTCATCTATTAATGGAGACATAACAATTGGTAAACTCTCAATTGAACCAGGAGCTTCATTTACAGGAAAATGCAGTATGGCAACATCACCAAAAGCATTTGAGCCAACAAAAACATCAGCAACAAACTCTTAATCAAATAATAAGTTTATGAAAAAACATCCTTTGATTTCTTATTTTACTAAGCTATCATACTTTTCAATTGCAGTAGCCTTCATGGCTTTTTTTGCTATGTTGTTTTTAAAAAATAAAATCAGCATGAATTTACCTTATTACATAGTATTGTTTTATATTTGCACCGCAATAGGATATACTTTAACATACTATTCTATAAATAAGAAGAGCATGAGGTTTGAAAATATATTTATGTTAGTCAAGTTTGGCAAACTATTCATTTATATAATTGTATTTTCGGTTATAATTCTGTCAGAAACAGAAAGCACAATACCTTTTGTAA
>DUQY01000282.1 GCA_012837565.1 Bacteroidales bacterium
AGCTTTTAATGGAATTTGTGAAAGTGATATTTCTAATGAAGTATGTGAGGTTTTCCTTGATATTAACACAATTGAAACAAATGATTTCAATGCTTACCTCTACCCTAACCCAACCAGCAATAAAACAATTCTAAGAGTTGATGGATTAAATGAAAATGCTCTTGTAAGAATTTATGATATTACTGGAAGATTGATTAAAACATTAGAATTAAATACAGACCAAAAAGAATTGGAAATAGACGTTCAAAACTTTGCAAAAGGTATTTATAATATTAGAATTTCTAATTCCACAATAAACATTACTAAGAAATTAATTGTTAACAGATAAATTGATAAGTTGATATGAAAAAAACATTTATAGTATTATTTGTACTTATTTTAGGAATAAATTTCAGCACAAAAGCACATGATTTTTTTGCAGTTAATAGTGATGGAGATACTATTTATTATGTCTATACTAATACGAATACAGTTGGAGTAAGTTTTCAAGGAAATTATGCAAATTCATTTTCTAATGAGTACCATGGAGATATTAGAATTCCTGATTCTGTATTATATAATGGGATATATTATAAAGTAATATCAATTGGTCTTGCTGCTTTTTCGGATAATACATTAGTTACTTCAATTATTCTGCCTTCAACTCTAACTGGCATTGGTCAAACTGCATTTAGTGGTTGCTCAGGACTTTCCAAAATCACAATACCACAAAATGTTGGAAACATTAGTTCTGGTGCTTTTCAAAATTGTACTTCATTAGATACTGTATATTTTAATGCTACAAATTGCATTTCTATGGGTAGTTCTTCAAATGGTGTTTTTAATGGATGTAATAATTTAAACGCAATTATTATTGGTAATAATGTTACAAGAATTCCTAATTATGCATTTTATAATTGCTCTACCCTAACCTCTATAAATATTCCTTCATCAGTTACTACAATTGGGATAAATGCATTTAATAATTGCACCAACCTAATAACTATAAATCTTCCTTCAACTATAACATCTATCAATTTTGCAGCTTTTATGAATTGTACTTCATTAAAAAATATTAATCTACCATCGTCCCTTATTTCCCTTCTAAATAATGTATTTAATGGATGTAAGAGTTTAGACTCAGTTATCATTCCTCAATCAGTTATAAATATTGGAAGTTATATTTTTGCTAATTGCGATAGCTTAACCTATGTTAGTTTTCCAAACTCCATAAACACTCTATCTGACTATGCTTTTCAAAACTGTATTTCGCTAACCTCTTTAAATGCTCCATCTATTACTTCACTTGGAACAGGAGTTTTTCAAGGTTGCAGAAGTTTAACAACTTACACCTTACCTAATAATCTTACAAATATTCCAGAGAACATATTTCTTGATTGTTCAAGTTTAACATCAATAATTATACCTCAAAGTGTTACAAGGATTAAAAGCAAAGCATTTAAAAATTGTTCTGCATTGAATCATATTGATATTCCTAACTCTGTTTCTATTATTGACAGTTACGCTTTTGATAGTTGCAGTTCATTGTCAATTATAAATATCCCAAGTATTATAAGTTATATTAGTAATAATACTTTTAGAAGCTGTACTAATTTGGATACAATTATAATGAATCGAATAAATCCACCAACAATTGCTTCTAATGCATTTCTAAATATTCCTGATAATGTAACTATAATTCTTCCGTGCAGTTCAAAACTAAAATACCTAAATGCAACAAATTGGAGTAGTTTCACAAACTTTAAAGAATTAAGCACTTGTCAATATACTATCAATGTTCAATCCATTGACACCACATTAGGAACAGTTACTGGAAGTGGAATATATCCTTTTGACACAATAACAATAACCGCTACTCCGCTTCAAAATTATTCTTTTATTAGTTGGAATGATGGAGACACAAATTCAATAAGAACAGTTATTGTTACAAAAGATAGCACGTTTACTGCAATATTTAAGCAAGTTGTTTATTCAAATATTAATGACACCATTTGTCAAGGTCAAACCTATCCTTTTTATGGAAATAACTTAACAGTAGATGGATTCTATTCTCACACAATTCCAGCATCTCAAACAAAAGATAGCATAATCAACCTTCAATTAAAAGTAAATCCAAGTTATTCAATTGAGATTTACGACACCATTTGTGAAGGTCAAACCTATACTGAATATGGATTTAATACCAATATTTCTGGTCTCAATACTCTAAACTTTCAAACGACAAAAGGTTGCGACAGTATAATTAATCTATATCTTTATGTTAATCAAAGTCCAACAACAAACATTCAAGCCTCAATTTGTCAAGGTCACACATATTCATTAAATGGTTTTAATGCAGATACATCAGGAATATATACCCTAAATCTTCAAACCTATAAAGGTTGCGACAGCATAGTTAATCTTTCACTACTTGTTAATCCAACATATACAATAGATATTCAAGGAGAAGTATGTCAAGGAAAGTTCTATTATCAAAACGGTTTCTTTGAACATATGCCTGGCATTCACACTCGTTATCTTCAAACAACAGAAGGCTGTGATAGCATAATAAATCTTCATTTAAGCGTTAATGAGATTGCAATTCCAAGCAATCTCAATCTAAGTAATATTGCAAATTACATTGAGCTTAATTGGGAAGGCGACCAAGAAAGTTATATTATTTATAGGAATAATGACTCTTTGGCAATGACTATAACAAGAACTTATAGAGATAGTAATGTAGTTGAAGGAATAAACTATTGCTATAAAATTAAGGCATTAGAAGGATATTGTGAGAGTGAATCTTCAAATCAAGAGTGCAAAACATTCTTAGATTTAGACATAATAACAGACAATAGCTTTAAAGCAACGCTCTATCCCAACCCAACAAAAGGCAGAACAACACTAAGAGTTGAGGGACTAAATGAAAGTGCAGACGTTAGGATTTACGACCTCAAAGGACGATTAATTAGAACCCTTAGTATAAACCAAGCAAAGAATGAATTAGAAATTGATGTTGAAAACTTGGCAAAGGGAGTCTATAATATTAGAATATCAAATACCACAACTAATATAATAAAGAAATTAATAGTTAACTAAAACAGAATCTATATATCGTTAATGATGGAGATTTATATAGATTTGTATGGTTTGGAATGGTGCTATGGGATTTTTTTATCTAAGTCTTAGCTTTTGACCTGCTTTGATTTTGGAACCTTTGATATTGTTTAGCTTGGCTAATTTACTTACTGTTGTACCGTTTCTCTTTGCAATTGAGCTAAGGGTTTCTCCTTTTCTAACGTTGGTATATTGCCCACCTTTGGTTGCCTTTGCTTTGTTATTAGCCAACTTAACATTGGTATTGCGGCTTGAATGGTGGCGGAAATTGTCTTTGGTTAGTTGGAGTGTATTGTCTTTAAGGGCAAAGGTTGAGAAGTCAATTACGTCTTCTGGGTTTATTGCTGCTCCTTCATAACGGATTTCAAGATGAAGATGTGGACCTGTGGAACGCCCTGTTGAGCCTCCAAGTCCTAGTACTTCGCCTGCTTTTATCACATCTCCTGGTGCTACATTGATTTGTGAAAGGTGAGCATAGTAGGTTTCAAGCTTGTTGTCATGGTCAATTACTACTAAGTTTCCGTAGGCTCCTGCCCTCTTAGCTACCCTTACTGTGCCATCAAACATAGAACGGATTGGCTCTCCTGTCCTAAGTCCGAGGTCTATTCCGTAATGATAACGTCTTCTTCTTGGGCCAAATCTTGAGGTTATTCTTACACCATCGGATGGGAAAGAATAGTATTTCTTTGCTTTATTATCTACAAGTGGAACTGCAATTGCATCGGTAAGGTTTGAAAAATCTGTCTTCTTGCGGTGAATTGATGTTGAATTTGGTAGGGTTTCTTTTAGGATATCTTCCTCATCTTCTGCTGCATCATCTTCATAAACAAGGCTTGTGCCAACAAACTTCATAAGGGATTTACGAAAGCGAACCGTATCTTTTATTATGCCAATCTGGTATTCCGAACTCTCCTTATCAACGTTTGTTCTATTCTTCATCATCCCTCTTTCGTGTATACCATCTTCTTTTGGTAGTTGAGCCATTGAGAACAATGGTAATAAAAGAAAAAGAGTGAGTGTTAGAAACAGCCTTGTTGGATTTGTCATAATAAAATTATATTGGTTATATATCTATGATTTGTGTGTAAGGTGCAAAAATAAAACAATAAAAGGACTCTTGCATCATTAACTGCAAAGTTTTAGTCTCTTTTAGGTTTTTTTAAGATTTAATTTGATTGGTGCTCGTCTCTTAGAAGGTCATTTACCTCCTTTACTGGGGTGAAGGTCTCGATAGGAACCTCAACAAATAGGGTTATCCAATTAGCCATTGCTCCATTCCAAAGTCCTGGAAGCTCTTGCGCTCTGATTAGTTTTGCATCTTTGGTCTTATTGGATATAAAGCCTGAGTCCTTGTCTACGAAGTTTCTTAGGTCGAAGTTCTTGGTTTTGTAGTCCTTAACTCCGCATACTAAGTCCACTGGATTGAAGTATTGAGAGGTTTGAAATATCGTTTTTTGGGCTTCATCAAGAGTATTTACTTGTGATGATTCTACTATTTGAAGGCTCCTTATTCCGTCTTTCTCAACCCAAAAGGCTCCTCCTCCTGGCTCGCCTTGGTTCTTTACAAGTCCGCAAACCCTAATTGGACGGTTGAGTTTATCAAATAATACTTGCATCATATCTTCGCTTTCTTTCTCTTTTTCTGAAAGATTAATGCCTATTTTATTGCAAAGCGTTATGATATCTACTACGTCTTGGGACTTCAAATGTCCTGCCTCAAGCTTCCTAAGTGAAGAAAATACCTCCTCTTGAACCTTAAGTAATGTCCCTCCTATTAGCTTTTTATACTTGTAGGTATGGGGTTTTAGTCTGTCGTGTGCTACGTTATCGATGTTCTTAATAAAGATAATATCACCCTTGATATCGTTAAGATTCTCTATTAAAGCCCCATGTCCTGAGGGGCGAAATATAAGTTTCTCGTCCTTATCATAGGCTATGGTGTTGTCTGGATTGAGGGCTATGGTGTCGGTTTCCTTCTTTTGGAGGGAGTAGTTTATATTATATTTTACTGAAAAAACCTCCTCGTAATAGGGCTGAACCTTAGATATTAGCTCCATAAGAGCTGCCTTATGCTCTTTGGAAACGGTGAAATGTAGATTGACCTCTGAGGATTCTTGCTTTGCATAGTTTGCTGCCTCAACAAGATGTTCTTCAATTGCATACCTGACTTTCCTCTCTTTGCTATCAGGATACTGGTGAAATGCTATCAGTGCCTTCGGGAGATTGGCGTAGTTAAGCCCAATTTCGGTTAGGATATAATTAACAACCGTGGTGTAGTTTCCTGCCTCCATATGCTCCTCTATGCTTATTCCACTGGCACCAATTATTGATTCTAATTCATTATAAAAGGCAAAACTCTCAAGGTTATCTAAGGTTTTGTGGGCCGAAGGGAACTTCTTCATGTTGTAAGGCATGCCCATATAGAGTCCCGAAAACTCCATTAAGTCCTTAAACAT
>DUQY01000283.1 GCA_012837565.1 Bacteroidales bacterium
ATCCGCAACGGATTTGCGCAGGATTTTTTGGCAAATAATCGGAAAGAATATTTATCGAATTATGGTATATTTTATCTACTTCATCATCCTTTGCTAATATCTTGCCTGATATTTTGGTGTTTTCTGACTCAAGTGCAACAAATCCATCTGATAGCATCCCTATTAGCATATCAAACATTTTCTCTATTTGCAACTCCTCTATAAGTTTAGGTTCTACCTTATTGCAATCATCATCTAATATATGTCGTGCAACTCCTGATGCAAAATCGCCAATTCTTTCCAATGTATTAGAGATTTTTATTAAGGATAGAGTAAGCCTTAGGTCTATTGCCACAGGACTATATAGTGCAATATAGTTTTCACAATCACTATCTATTTTCAATTCAAAGGCATCTACTCGCTTTTCTCTACTCATTATTTCAAGTGCCAGTTCTATATCGTTATCGATAAATGCTTGTCTTGCTTTTTCAAGTTGTGAAATAACCAACTTCCACATTTGATTTACTTCTTCTTTTAGGGATTGCATCTCCCTTTCTGTATGTTTCATATTCTTATTAAATTACGAGTTTATAACGTATAATATCAATTGGGTTAAGGCAATATCAACCAAAACGCCCTGTAATATAATTTTGGGTTTCATCCTTTTCGGGATTAAGAAACATCTTCTTAGTTTCACTAAACTCTACAAGTTCGCCCATCATAAAGAATCCGGTCATATCACTTATCCTTGCTGCTTGTTGCATATTATGTGTAACTATTACTATAGTATAATCCTTTTTAAGGTTATGAATCAATTCTTCAATTTTTGATGTTGATATGGGGTCGAGTGACGAAGCTGGTTCATCCATAAGCAGAATTGATGGTGAAATTGCTAATGCTCTTGCAATACAAAGCCTTTGTTGTTGTCCGCCTGAGAGTTCAAATGCTGACTTCTTGAGCTTGTCTTTTACTTCATCCCATAAAGCAGCATCTTTGAGAGATTCTTCAACACGTTGTGCTATCATTTTATTATCGCCCATATCGTTTACTCGTAAACCATATGCTACATTTTCAAATATGGATTTAGGGAAAGGATTAGGCTTTTGGAATACCATACCTATTTTTTTACGGAGCTCGTCAACCTGAATAGACTTATCGTAAATATTTTCTCCATCCACAATACATTCTCCCGTTATACAAGTTTTGTCAATTAAATCATTCATACGGTTGAATATACGCAAAAAAGTTGATTTCCCACATCCAGAGGGACCAATAAAAGCCGTAACGGTATTGATATCCATCGCCATATTGATATTCTTCAATGCGTGAAAATCACCGTAATAAAAGTTTATGTCTTTTGCTTCTATCATTTTATTTTTAATTAATTTGTTTTTAATTTCTTATTAAAAAATCGTCTTATAAACATAGCTAGTATATTCATTAACAAAACAATAAATATCAACACCAAAGCAGTTCCATAAGCCATAGGACGTGATGCCTCAATGTCGGTTCCGCTAGTTACAATTACATATAGGTGGTAGGGTAATGCCATAACTTGATCGAAAATACCGCTCGGTAGTTTGGGTAAAAAGTAGGCAGCAGCTGTAAAAAGGATTGGAGCTGTTTCGCCTGACACTCTACCTATGGAAAGAATAAGTCCTGTAGTAATATTGGGAAAGGCTGCAGGAAGAACAACCTTACGAATGCTTTGAAGTTTAGTTGCTCCTAATGCTAAGCTACCTGTTCTATAAGAATTTGGAACTGCTTTTAGAGCTTCTTCAGTGGTTCTAATAACTAAAGGCAAGACTAATAATCCTAATGTGAGTGAGCCTGCCAAGATGGAATCTCCAAAACCTAGCGTATTAACAAACAATGCCATGCCAAATAAACCAAATACTATGGAGGGAATGCTCGCTAAGTTATTGGTCATAATGCGGATGAATCTAACAACCCAACTATTTCCTGCATATTCATTAGTATAGATGGCTGACATAATTCCTAGTGGAAAAGCAAATATCATACTGCCAACTACTAAGCAAAGGGTTCCTACTATGGCAGGGAAAATCCCTCCTGAAGTCATCCCATTTGTTGGTGCAGAGAATATAAACTCCCAACTGATTACCCCAATTCCATTATATACAATGAAACCTAGTATCCAGAATAGAATTCC
>DUQY01000284.1 GCA_012837565.1 Bacteroidales bacterium
TTAAGATGATTGACGATTGTTTTGTTATTGCAACCTCTCAACGTTCTTCAATTGAAACAGCAAAAGAAGCAGCCTGCGACAGAAATGCAGCTTGTTTCCTTTTAGTTGGTGCTGACATAAGTCATGGTGATGGTTACCCTGGTTGGGTTCCTAATCCAGACTCTAGAATATTGAAAGTTGCAGAACAAAGCTACGAAAGATTATTTGGAAAGAAACCAATTGTTAGAGCAATACATGCAGGACTTGAATGTGGCTTAATTGGCGAGAAATACAAAGGTATGGATATGATTTCATTTGGACCAACCCTAAGAGGAGTTCACTCACCTGATGAGAAGCTTGAAATTGCAACAGTTGAATTGTGCTGGCAACATACTTTAGATGTACTTAAGAACGTTTAAAAAAGAAAATATATGAATAATATTTTAAAAACAAAACACATAGTTTTCATTGCCATTGGAATGCTTTCATTGATATTATTATTTATGTTTGGTGGCCCCGTTTATAGGGTATGGCAACAAGAGATGAGAGGTAGAGCTCAGTTTGCAGAGGCTGAACAAAATCGTAGAATTAAGATTGAGGAAGCAAAGGCAAACCTTGAGGCTGAGAAACTAAATGCACAGGCAGAAGTTGAAAGAGCAAAGGGAGCAGCAGAGGCAATAAAAATTGAGAACGGTACCTTATCAGACAGATATATTCAATACCTATGGGTTAGAAACCAAAATAACCTTAATGATAGAACTATTGTTTATGTACCAACAGAAACCAACCTACCTATCTTGGAGGCTGGAAGAATGACTAACTTTAAAAAAGAATAAAACATGTTTAATAAAAACACATACGTAGAACGTCGTAAGAAATTAGCAAATGACGTTAAGGATGGACTAATACTTATTTTAGGTAATACAGATAGTGCATTTAACTATATAGCAAATATATACACATTCCGTCAAGACTCTTCTTTTCGTTATTTCTTCGAATATAACTTAGCTGACCTTGCAGGCGTTATTGATGCAAACTCAGGTGAGGATTACCTATTTGGAGATGATGTTGAGATAGATGATATTATTTGGACAGGAGAAGTGGCTTCAATAAGAGAAAGAGCAGATGTAATTGGAGTTAAGCATAGCGGCTCAAGACAAGACCTAAAAAACTTGCTTGAAACTGCAATACTTCAATCAAGACAAATACATTTCCTACCACCATATAGGGCTGAAAACAGAATTACCTTGTCTTCTTTACTTCATATTAAGAAGGACCATGTTGAGAAGTTTGCTTCATTAGAACTTAGAAAAGCAATAGTTAAGCAACGCTCAATAAAATCACTTGAAGAGATTGTTGAAATTGAGAAGGCTGTAGGAACAGCTTATGAAATGCATACAACAATGATGAGGATGGCAAAAGACCTTTCAACCTATGAATATCAAATAGCAGGTAAGATGGAAGGGATTGCACTTGCAGGAGGAGGACCTGTTTCTTTCCCAATTATTCTAACAACTCATGGTGAAATTCTTCACGGACACGACCATAGCCTACAACTAAAAGAAGGCAGAATGTTAGTTTCTGATGCAGGATGCGAAACACCAAGTGGATACTGCTCTGATATAACTAGAACAGTTCCTTGTGGTGGAAAATTCAACGAAAGACAAAGAGGTGTTTATGAGACTGTTCTTAATGCTAACCTTGCAGCACAAGCGGCTATTAGACCAGGAGTTGAATACAAAACAATACATCTTTTAGCTGTTAAAACCATAGGAGAAGGTCTTAAATCAATAGGACTTATGAAAGGTGATATTGATGCAGCAGTTGCAGAAGGAGCTATGGGATTATTTATGCCACATGGTTTGGGTCATATGATGGGAATGGATGTTCACGATATGGAAAACTTCGATGAAACTATTGTTGGTTATGACGAAAAGACTTCACGTTCAACTCAGTTTGGTTTAAAATCCTTGCGTTTGGGAAGAACCCTTGAAGATGGTATGGTTATAACAAATGAACCAGGTTGTTATTTTATTCCTGCACTAATTGATAAGTTTAGAGCAGAAAACAAGTTCAAGGACTTTGTTAACTACGATATGCTTGAAACATATAAGGACTTTGGAGGAATAAGACTTGAAGACGATATTCTTGTTACTGACAAATCAAGTAGAGTTTTAGGAAAACCAATTCCAAAGACAGTTAAGGAAATTGAAGAAATAATGGCCTAAATGAAAAAGGTTGTTCTATTGCTGTTTTTATTCTTCTTTGGCAGTATAAATTCTTTTTGTCAAGATGTTTGGGTTGAGAAAGTATATAGCCCAATTATAAAAACAGTGAAGCTTGAGGTAGAGGGAGTAGATTTTCTGCTCCCTATGCTTCGTTTAGGTACTAATGATAAAATAGTTCTTAAATTCGACGAACTATCTGAAGGATACACACAGTATGGATACTCAATCATTCATTGCAATTCCGATTGGACAAAAAGCGAACTACAGCCACAAGAATATATTGAAGGATTTGAGCAAGGTATAATTGAGAACCACCTAAATTCAATCAATACCATACAAAGATTTACTCATTATTTTCAAGATTTTCCTTCTCAAATGATGAGGTTCTTAGTTTCTGGCAACTATGTGATAAAGGTATTTGAAGATGATAACCCCAATAAGGTTATTATGGTAAGAAGGTTTATGGTTTATGAACAAGAGGCTAATATTAGAGCAAATGTAATGATGGCTCGTGCTCCTGATTCACAAAAATCAAAACAAGAGTTAGATGTCTTTGTATCTCCTTCTTCCAATGTTTCTTTTGCTGATCCAAATAGGTATTTAAAAGTACTTGTTCAGCAAAACGGTAGAAGAGATAATATATCCCAGCTTAAACTTCGCCAATATAGAGCAAATGAACTAGAATATTCTTTCGATAATTCCAATATCTTTGATGCAGGGAATGAGTTCCGTAATTTTGATTTCACAAGCATGAGGGTAAGATCCCAAACGGTTAGTAATTTCGATTATGTTAATGGTAATAATATAGTGAGATTAAGACCCGTTGTTAACCGCTCACGTCTAGCATATACAACCATTGGAGATATTGATGGGTATTATTACATTAGAAACGATAGAGGAGATGATTATGACTTAGAATCCGATTATGCTTGGATTGATTTCTATCTGAATACCCCTATGGACTTATATGGTGGCTACTATGTTTTTGGAGAACTTACCGACTGGAATTACAACCAGCAAAACAAAATGGAGTATAATGCAAACCTCAACGCCTATACCCTAAGCCTATATTTGAAACAAGGCTTCTATAACTACATGATTATGTATAACCCTGCCAATACTTACACCTATGAAACAAGTAAGATGGAAGGAAATTACTCAGAAACAAATAATTCTTATCATATATTCGTTTACTACCGCAAGCCAGGCAATTATTATGATAGTTTGATAGGATACTACAAGTTAACAGCCAACGGCTAATGATTAATTGGACTTTAATGAAGAAAATATATTGCTTACTTAGTTTCTTAATCCTTAATTTGGTTATTGCTAATAACATTGAGGCTCAAAACAAAAATGCTTATATCAAAGGAAAGATAAGCGATGAAAAGGGAGTTGGACTTGACCTTGTGAATATTGGAGTTATTAATACTAAAATCCCAATAGGTTCAACCACTAACCAAAGAGGAGAATTTGGGTTTTCTGTTCCTGCTAACAAAGAACTGGAAATAGCAATCTCATATATAGGCTATGCAACTAAGCTCTATAAAATTACACTTAAACCCAATGAAACAAGGGAAATAAACTTCTCACTTATAGGATCGAAAACCACATTAAAAGAAATTGAGATTAGGGAGGATAATTCTAGGAGCGAAGGAATAACAAGAATTAAGACCGAGTGGGCAAAGAACGTTGTGGGGCCAACCTCAGGAATTGAAGGACTTATTAAGACTTTCGAGGGAGTTAGTTCAAGCAATGAGCTATCCTCTCAATATTCTGTTCGTGGAGGAAACTATGACGAGAACCTTGTCTACGTTAATGATATAGAAATATTCAGACCCTTCCTCATTAGGAGTGGTCAACAGGAGGGACTAAGTTTTGTTAACTCCGAAATGGTTGGCGACATTCTTTTTTCCTCAGGAGGTTTTGATGCAAAATATGGCGATAAACTTTCATCCGTGCTTGATATTAGATATAAGAAACCACAGGACTTTGCCGGCTCTGCCTCAATGAGTCTTTTGGGAGGAAGCGTGCATTTGGAAGGACTTATTGGCTCAAAGATGACCTATCAGATAGGATACAGAAACAAAACCAATAAATACATACTTAGTTCACTTGACACAGAGGGAAGCTATTACCCAGTATTTAACGACTTGCAAGCATACTTAACCTACGACCTAAACGAGAAAACAGAAATAGCATTCTTAGGGAATATTGCAGATAATAAATACCAGTTTATTCCCAGAACAAGGGAAACAACCTTTGGCAATATCTATGAATCCTATAAGTTAAAGATATACTTCGATGGACAAGAGCTAGACCGCTTCTCTTCACTCTTTGGAGCCTTTATGCTAACCCATAAGCCAAGCAAGAAAGTCCAACTTAAATTTATAGGCTCAGCATTTAACACTGACGAAAAAGAAACCTACGACATTCAAGGACAATATTGGCTTTACGAAACAGGAATGGGAGCCTCCCAGGACGATTCCCTACTTTTCGATAGAGGAATAGGAACATACTTAGAACATGCAAGAAATAGGCTTGTTGCAAATATCTTTAATGCAGAACATAAGGGGATGCGTTTCTATGATAATGGCAATATGGCTTGGGGTTTAAAATACCAATACGAAATGATTAACGATAGGATGAATGAATGGAAGATGGTTGACTCAGCAGGCACCCCAGTTGGAACCATGCCAAGCATTCCAGGAGAAATAAACCCCCAATACCCTCCCATGCTTCAGAAGATATATAAGTCCTCAAACGATATTTCATCCTCTCGTCTTTCAGCATATCTTCAAAGACAATGGACAATATATAAGGAAGAAGGAGAATGGTATTTCAATATTGGAACAAGGGGACAGTATTGGACATTTAACAACGAATTCCTCTTTTCCCCAAGAGCATCCGTTTCCTATAAACCCAAATGGGAGAAAGACCTACTATTTAGATTTGCAACAGGAGTTTACTCCCAATCACCATTCTTCAGAGAATATAGAGACTATGAAGGAAATATAAATAAGGATATATTATCACAAAAATCTCTACATTTAGTACTCTCATCCGACTATAACTTTAAGATGCTCGGCAGACCATTTAAGTTCCTAGCCTCAGCCTACTATAAATATCTCTGGGACCTTATCCCCTACTCCATCGATAATGTTAGGATAAGATATTCAGCACAAAATAACTCCATAGGTTATGTAACAGGACTTGATATGCGACTATTTGGAGAATTTATTGAAGGCATAGACTCTTGGCTTACAATGTCACTAATGCAAACAAAAGAAAACATCAAGGGCGATGACTACGGCTATATACCAAGACCAACCGACCAGCTATTCAATATGAATGTATCCTTCCAAGACTATATACCATCAATGCCATTTCTTAGAGTCTATCTCAACTTCAACTTCGGAACCGGCTACCCCTATGGACCTCCAGGCTCAGAGAGAGGAGAACAAACCTATCGCATGCCATCCTATATGAGAGCAGATATAGCATTCACCTTCAGAATAAAAGACGAGAATACCAAATGGGCTCAAAATAACTTTATGAAACATATAAAGAAAATATGGTTCAATGTAGAGTGGTTCAATATATTCGGCAACCAAAACACCATATCCTATATGTGGATAGCCGACTACGACAATCGCTATTTCGGAGTTCCCAACTACCTAACCCCAAGCCAACTCAATGCCAAATTGTCTTTTGAGTTCTAAATTACATAAATACAAGAATTGGCAATATTAATTAAAGGAATATAGCTAAACAACAATAACCCCAACGTAGGGGGTAGGCCTTGCGTCTACCCTATTTTATAAGTCTACCCTGTTTACAAGCTATCAGCCCACATCTCACATTGACGATAAACTGTTTCTAAGGCATCTTGACGTTTTTCTGGTGGATAATCGTATTTCTTCAGAAGTCTTTTAATTATACTTCTCATTCCAGCCCTTGCCGTTTCTTTCTTTTGCCAGTCAATGGTTTTATTTTTTTGTAGAGCATCAGTAAGTTCTTTTGTAATTGCAATTAGCTGATCATCTGCAAAGAAATCTTTTACAGCCTCAGGCTTGGTTAAGGCATCATAAAAGGCTTGTTCTTCTTCATTTAATCCTAATGATGAATTTTCATGCTTGGCATTCATTATTTCATGAGCCATATTTATGAGCTCTTCAATAACCTGTTCATTAGTCAATAAACCTTTTAAGTAATTGCTCATTGCCCTTGAAAGCATTTCAGAAAATTTCTCACTCTTCACAAGATTAGTTCTTTGATAAACCACCACTTGTTCTGCAATTAATTTCTTCAAAAGCTCTATAGCAATATTTCTTTCCTTCATCTTAGAAATATCGTCTAAGAACTTAGCATCAAACAAAGAAAACTCTTCCTTAATATCAGAAAAAAGATTAATCACTCCATCGCTCTTTATGCTTTGAGCCAAAAGGTCGTTAATTCTTTTATTAATCTCCTTTAGTGAAATCTTACCCTTACCTACAACCCTTGTAATTAAAGTTCTTACGGCTTCGAAATAAGCAGCCTCTATTCTATTATCATACTCAACCACACTCTTACAAAGTGATAAGAAATTATGTAATAACAAAGCTTCCTTAATAAACGTTTGTTTTGTTTTTTCTCTTTTTGGATCGGAAAGAAAATTTACAGCTCCACTAATTAGCTTAGCTCTTTGAAGATCTGTTGCTTCAATAAATTGCTTATAATCGAAACCGTGCATCAAATCCCTGCAAACCATAAGTTTGTTCATAAACTCACCAAGAGCAGTTTTTGTAATATCTTGATCTCCAAAATTTGATTGGTCTCGTTTTGTATAATCATTCATAGCCTGCTTCAAAGCAGAAGCTATACCAACATAATCAACAATCAAACCACCTTGTTTATCCTTATACACACGATTAACTCTTGCAATAGCTTGCATAAGATTATGACCACTCATAGGTTTATAAACATACATTGTAGAAAGAGAAGGAACATCAAAGCCAGTTAACCACATATCAACAACAATAGCTATCTTTAATGAATCATCATTATCCTTAAACCTTCTTGCAAGTTCATCCTTATAAGTCTTATTACCTATAATTTCTCTCCACTGTTCGGGGTCATCATTAGTAGAGGTCATAACAACTGCTATCTTATCATTCCAAGAAGGTCTTAATTCTAATATCCTTTTAAAAATCTTCATTGCAATTTCTCGAGAATAAGCCACAATCATAGCCTTTCCTGTTTGTTCATACTGACGATATTCTTCATAATGCACTAGAATATCATCACATAAACTATTAATAGTAACGTCCGACCCTAATATACTATCTAATTGTCCTAAACTTCTCTTACTCTTTTCAACAGCATATTCCTCAGCTTCCGACTCAGCCACTATGCTCTCATACTCATCATCAATACGCCCCAAGACCTCATCATTTAGCCTTAGATTAATTACCCTACTTTCATAGAACAACGGACGAGTTGCCCCATCTTCCACCGACTGGGTCATATCATAAACATCAATATAATCTCCAAAGACCTCACGAGTTGAACGATCCTTTAAAGAAATAGGAGTCCCTGTAAAGCCAATAAATGTTGCATTTGGTAGAGAGTCACGAATAACCCTTGCCGCTCCAATCCTTATTTGACCTTCCTTATTTATTTTCTCTTCCAACCCATATTGACTACGGTGAGCCTCGTCAGAGATAACAATAATATTTCTTCTTTTCGAAAGAGGTTCGTTTCCTTCTTCAAACTTTTGCATAGTTGAAAAGAAAATCCCATTAGCTTCTCTTTTTGCCAAAAGTTCTGTTAAATGCTTTCGGCTTTTAGCCTGAATGGGCACTTGGCGGAGAAAGTTCTGACATTTAGAGAACTGACCAAAGAGTTGATCATCTAAATCATTTCTATCCGTTATAACTACTATTGTTGGAGAGTCTAAACTTTCTTGAAGCAATTTAGCATAAAACACCATAGATAATGATTTACCACTACCTTGAGTATGCCAAAAAACTCCACCCTTTCCATCTGTTTTCACAGCTTGGGAAGTTGATTCAATAGCCTTACGAACAGCATAATATTGATGATAACCTGCCAATATCTTAGACTCTGTTTTCCCTTCCTTAGAAAAGCAAATAAAGTTTTGAATAATATCCAAAAACCTTTTCTTCTCAAACATCCCTTCAAACAAAGTATCAAAGCTGGCAAACTTAGTATTTTCATAACTTCCATCCACAGTCTTCCACTCCATAAACCTATCCTCATCAGAAGTTATGGTTCCTGCCTTAGAATGAGCCTGATCACTCATAATCATAAAAGCATTAAAGACAAACAAAGAAGGAACCTCTTGCATATAATTTTTCAGCTGTCTATAAGCAGCACTAACATCAGTTTCTTCTCTCGAAGGTGATTTAAGTTCCACCACAACCAAAGGCAAGCCATTCACAAAAACAATAATATCTGTTCTCTTAACCGACAACTCCTCAACAGCCCATTGATTAGAAACAGATAAAACATTCTTTCCTACATTCCTAAAATCCACCAACAAAACCCTTGTAGATCTCTGCTCTTTCCCATCATAATAATTAACCTCAACCCCATTCTGAAGATAATCCATAAACCTGATATTCTTCTGCAATAAAGACCCAGTTTCAAAATTCTTTAATTTATAAACAGCTTCATTAATAGCCTCCTGAGGCAAAGTAGTGTTAATATCACACAAACAACCAATCAACAAATCCTCATGCAAAGGAGAATGATATTCCCTATCAACATCAGGAGCATAGAAATACTCATACCCCAATTGATCTTTGAATATTTCTAAAATAGCATTCTCGAAATTATTTTCTTTAAAAGACATAAGCAGCGATTATTTATAA
>DUQY01000001.1 GCA_012837565.1 Bacteroidales bacterium
AAAATCATTGGATATCGTCAAGCAATGACACTAAGAGAACAACCTCAATCAATGGTTGTTGTTGGTTCTGGTGCAATTGGAAGTGAGTTTGCTCATTTCTATCAATCCATAGGAACACAAGTTTCCCTTGTTGAGTTTATGCCAAGTATTGTTCCAAATGAAGATAAAGAAGTTTCTTCAACTCTTCAACGTGCTTTTAAGAAAAGCGGAATGAAAATATATACATCCACATCTGTTGAATCAGTTGACACCAGTGGAGAGAAGTGTATGGTAACTATGAAAGGAAAGAAAGGCGAGATAGTTATAGAGGCTGATATAGTTCTTTCTGCAGTAGGAGTAACAACTAATATTGAAAACATAGGTTTAGAAGAGGTTGGTGTAAAAGTAGACCGCACTAAGGTTGTTGTTGATGATTACTATAAAACAAATATTGAAGGAGTTTATGCAATTGGAGATATCGTTCACGGACCTGCTCTTGCTCACGTTTCTACAAAAGAAGCTATAATTTGCATAGAAGCTATTAATGGTTTAAATCCAAAACCAATTAGCTATAATAATATTCCTGGCTGTACATATACCACTCCTGAAATTGCATCTGTTGGTCTTACCGAAGACAAAGCTAAGGAAGAAGGCAGAGACTTTAAGGTTGGTAAATTTATGTATATGGCATCTGGTAAGGCTTCTGCAAGTGGAAGTAGGGATGGTTTTGTAAAAGTTATTATTGATTCAAATACTGATGAGCTTATTGGTTGCCATATGATAGGTGATAATGTTACTGAAATGATTGCTGAGGCTGTTGTTGCAAGGGAAAATAATATAACTGCACACCATATAATTGATGGAGTTCATCCTCATCCTACCATGTCAGAGGCAATGATGGAAGCAATTGAAGCTGCATATTCAAAAGCAATTCACGGATAATAGCACTATGAAAATCATTAAAACCCCAATTCCAGACCTTTTAGTTATTGAACCTAATGTATTTAATGACCAAAGAGGATATTTCTTTGAATCCTATAATCAGGAACGTTATTTTAATAATGAAATGAATATGTTATTTGTTCAAGATAACGAATCAAAATCAGGAAAGGACGTACTAAGAGGACTTCATTTTCAAAAGCCTCCCTTTGCACAAGGAAAATTAGTTAGAGTAATTCAAGGAAAAGTACTGGATGTTGCTGTTGATATCAGAAAGGGTTCACCAACCTATGGACATTATCACGCCGTTGAATTGGATTCTGTTTCTAAAAAAATGTTTTATATTCCTGAGGGTTTTGCTCATGGATTCCTAACCTTAGAGGATGATACTATATTTTCGTATAAATGTACTAATTATTATAATAAAGAGTCTGAGGGTTCTATATTATGGTCAGACGAGACAATAGGAGTTAAGTGGGATGTTGAAAATCCAATTCTCTCGGATAAAGATAAGGAAGGACCATTACTTAAAGACTTTCAATCGCCATTTAATTTCTAATGGTTAGTCAAGAAAAAATAAAAGAAGTCCTAAAAAAATACTGGGGATATGATAGCTTCATATATAATCAAGAAGCTATTATATCCTCAGTTCTATCTAATAAAGACACACTTGGATTAATGCCAACAGGCGCAGGCAAATCACTTTGTTATCAATTGCCAGCTCTTTTAAACCCAGGCGTAACCATTGTAGTATCACCTTTGATTGCCCTAATGATTGACCAAGAAAAAGCCTTAAGAGAAAAGGGAATTAGGGTTAGAGCAATTTATTCAGGATTAAGTAATCAAGAAATTGAAATAGCACTTAATAACTGCCTCTATGGGAAAGTAAAAATCTTATATATATCTCCTGAAAGAGTTTCTTCCAAGATTTTTATTTCCTATTTCGAGAAAATGAAAGTCAATTTGATTGCAGTTGACGAGGCTCATTGTATTTCTAAATGGGGATATGATTTCAGACCAGCTTTTTTAGAAATTGCAACCCTAAGACAATACCAACCAGATGTTCCTATTCTTGCACTTACTGCAACAGCAACCAGCGAAGTAATTGATGATATTCAAGAAAAGCTACTATTCAAAGAGAAAAACAGTATAAAGTCAAGCTTTCAGCGTCATAACCTTTCCTACACAGTATTTAAGGAAGAGGATAAGATTTCAAGGATTAAAACTATTTCAGAAAATATTGGAGGCACAGGTCTGATTTATGTTCGTTCAAGAAGAAAAACAATTGAATTATCACAAACCCTTAACTCTCTTGGCATAAAAGCTGCTGGCTACAATGCAGGATTAACAATGCCAATTAGAAACTACCACCAAAAGCAATGGCAAGATGATGAAATTGATGTTATGGTTGCAACAACTGCTTTTGGGATGGGTATTGACAAGCAAAATGTTAGCTATGTTATTCACTACGACCTTCCAGAAAGTATAGAGGCCTATGTTCAGGAAGTGGGTAGGGCAGGGAGGAATGGAGCAAAAGCCTATGGAGTATTATTATATAATCAAGCAGATATACTTAGGCTTAGGAACTCCATTGAATCTAGTTTCCCTGAAAAGAAATACATTCAAAACATTTATAATGCCTTAGGGAATTATTATAAAATTGCATCAGGAACAGGCAAGGACATTAGATTTGATTTCGATATAATAGCATTTTCTCAGAATTATAATTTCGACCCTTATTTGGTTTTTAACTCAATGAGAATACTTGAAAGTTCAGGCCTAATTGAAGTTGTTGAGAACAGAAATCCTTTTTCGAAAATATTTATAAGCATAGAAGTAGAACCTCTCTATCAATTCACATTGCAATATCCTCAGTATTTTCCCATAATTGAAGCTCTTAGAAGGAATTATCCTGGCATAATGACTGATTTTACAATTATTGATGAGAAAAAACTTGCCAGAATTTGCTACGACACAGAATCAAATATGTATAACTCATTAAAGAAACTAGAGAAATACAATATCCTATTCTACGATCCAAAATCGAGTCAACCACAAGTTATCTTTACTAAAAACAGACTTTCAAATGATAGTTTTGATCTTTCTCAAGAGAAATACTATCAAATAAAAGAAACCAATAAGAAAAAGTCTGAAGATTTAATAACATATATCCAATCTCAGGAATGTAGGGAGGCTTTTGTTTTAAGATACTTTGATATAGAGTCGTCAAAATGTAAGAAATGTGATATTTGCATTGCAGAAAGGCATAAAGAAAAAATAGAACCCCTTTACCAACAAATCCTTGATGAATTAAAAATTTCACCAAGACCACTAACTTATTTTGCAAACAATTTAAGTTTTGGATCAAAAGAAACAGTAATTCCAGCAATCCGTAGGTTAATGGATACGGAGGTAATAGATATGAAAGACAATATTATAAGCCTTAAAAACAAGTTATCAAAAGCTTAGTTTCATAGATCTTCGTTTCACAAAATTAGTTCTTCGTTTCAGGAAATTCTTTCTTCGTTTCATTTTCCTGAAACAGCGTTTCATTTTCAAGAGATATAGTAAAGAATAATTGAAAAATAGAATCGAATATAATTAATATTGTATATTTGCATATTGAATCAAAAAACCTTTAACAATATGGCAGGAATAATTAGATATTTAAAAAATGAATTTTTAAACTTATTACCATCTAAATTTCACGGTAAAGCATTAAGAAATAGTAACTTTCTAGGGTTTGCAAAGACTTCTTTTTCACAAGAAGGAGAGGATATGATACTAGGAAAGTTATTAGAAGGAACAGAAAAAGGATTCTTTTTAGATATTGGAGCTCATCATCCATTTCGTTTTTCAAATACCTATAGTTTTTACTTAAAAGGTTGGAGGGGAATTAATATTGATGCAATGCCAGGCAGTATGGTATTGTTTAAAAAATACCGAAAAGAAGATATAAACCTTGAAATACCAATAGCAAAGGAAAAGAAAACAATTCCCTTCTATACTTTTAATGAATCTGCATTAAACACATTTTCTGAAGGATTAGCAAAGGAAAGGGGAGTAACAAAAAAAATATATCAATTAGAAGCTTGTCCACTTTCAGATATATTAGATAAATACATGCCTTCAAATATTCAAAACATAGACTTTATGTCAGTTGATGTTGAAGGTCTTGACTTGGAGGTTTTGGAGTCTAATAATTGGGATAAATACAAGCCCAGAATAATTGCAATAGAGTCACTAGTAACAGCAAATGATATTTACTCTTCATTAAATAGCGAAGTTACAAAGTTTCTAGAAACAAAGAATTATTCCCTTTGTTCAAAAGCAGATAATACGTTGTTTTTTAGAATAAAGCAGTAGTAATTATCCTCTTATATAATGAGGCATATCGTTAGGTAGAACAATTGAAAATTCAGCCAATCCTCCAAATTCTCCATTTTCATACCAAGGGGTTTGGTAGATTAGTTTCTTCAATCCCTCTTTTTCAATAGTATATGCATTGGTTTTAGGACTTGCCATCATTTCTCTAATCATGCTTTGAGCCTTTTCCTTATGACAATCCATTAGTTCTTTGCCAATTAATTCTCTTCCGCCTGATTTCTGAAATGTCATTGCACTTCTATCATTCATTTCAATAATCTTGCCTTCTTTATCCGAAATAGTTATTGCCATAAAAGGCAGTTCGTTAGACCAGTTTTCCATATTGTTTATTGTTTTTATTTCTTTTTCTTTTTCTTTGGTTTTGGCTCAGGCAACTCATCGTATGATTTTTGAATAACCTCCTTCAAAAGAGCCTTATCGTCAAGGTTTTCAATCAAAATGCAAGGCTTAGCACCCTCATAAGGAGGAATTTCTTCATTATTAGGAAGTAAAGTCTTGCCTATATTTGTTTTCTTAATCACAAATTGATTATCACAAACAAGGCCAACAACCTTTCCTTTAAAATATACAGTATACTCCCCAAACATTTTCTTATATGTTATATCTCCAACACCTTTAATGTTTTCAAAAACATAGTCCATAAATTCCTCGCTTGATGCCATAATACCATTATTTATAAATGCAAATTTACTTGATTTCTTTTAATATAGTACAAGTTAGGCTGGTTTATTACTTATTATTTCAACCTATTTATTTTTTAAATCGATTATTTGTGTACCTTTGTTCTATGGTTAAGTACCTTATACTATTTGCAAACCATTTGAGGTTTAAGGTGTAATTGTTTGATATAATTAAATTTTTTTACTGTTATGAATATAAAGAAAGATAGAATTAGTTCTGATTATGATATTAAGATTCCAAAAATTATTAATAGAACAAAAAGAAAGATTGCTTTCCTTAGTGTTGTTGGTGATTATAATAACTTAGATTATAAATCTTGCTGGGCGAAGATGTGGGCTTTTATTAATGAGAAGAAGCTTTTTGGAATGAGGATGGAGTTTTTGGGGATTTATTATGATGATCCAAGAAAAGTGGCTGCTGAGGAATGTAGATTTGAGGCCTGTGTTACGATAAACAAAGAATCAGAAGATGGTGAGGAAATTAAGATAAAGGAAATTGAGGGTGGAAAGTATCTTATGTTTCAATATACTGGTAGCCACGATAAATTAAGAGAGGTTCATAATGTTATTTATAATGAGTATTTACTAGATAAGGACTATAAGCTTAGAAACTCTCCTTTGATTGAGAAATACTTAAATAACGCTGAAAAGGTAGAATCAAAAAAACTAAGAACAGAAATCTATATTCCAATTGACTAAGGTATAATTGGAATTTAGATTCTTGTTGTAATATGTTTTATTTGATTTCTCTATATTGCTAGTCTTCTAAGAAGAATACAATAGTGCTTACAACTCTTGCCTTTTGAAGGTAGGGTTCTTTTGGAGCAGAAGATGCTTGTTCTTCGTCATAATAGTATGTTCCTACGATTGAAATCTGACCTTGTGAGGCTGTTTTGATTTTCCCAAGTTTTGATTTTGAATCATTTGCAAACTGCTCTCCTGACAATCGTGCATTTTTTGTGCTCTCAGCAATTAGAGCTGGTTTAATGCTGTTAAGTTCTGGGAATTTATAATCACAACTTATATCAGAAGATAGGTTTTTGCCTATTAGGTCTAAGTCAATATTATTACTCATTGTGCCTGCCTTCTCAACATCGCTGACAGTAATTCTTATGATTCTTGTTGCTTTATACCTATCTATCTTTATTTTCTCTTTTAGATTATAGTCGTATTGATAGTATTCTTTTCCATCGTAAACACTTACTTCTTCAGTTTTGATATTGGCTTCTTTATAGCCTTTTTCTTTTAAATAACTCAAAATAAAGTCAATGTTCTTATTGGTAGTTGATATGATTTCTTGGGGGTTATCGCCTGAGGATGTAGCTTTAATATTTATGTATGCCTCGGTGGCTTTAATTTCTTTTTCTGCTAGTCCCTTAACCGTAACAACTCTATCCTTATCGCTAAATGACTTTAAGCCTTTATAGATAAAATAACCAAGAAACAATAAACTTATAGCTATTAATAAGCCAACAATAATTGTTGTTAATTCTTTTTTGTTTTCCATTTGTATGTTAATTTAATATAAGGTCTTTAGTACTTACTGGGTTAATAGGAAACTCTTGGAAATATATAATTACATTTGCTTCATCTCTATATTTACTTCCAGGAGGTGGTTTTAATTTCCCTGTGAACTTAGCATTGACTAGTCCGTTTTCGTTTTTCAGAATCTTTAGCGTGCCCGATTGGTATATCATCCATTCTTCAAAATCGAAATATCCGCCTGTATCATTCCAGACTTTATTCTGAATATATTGCACAGAATAATTTGAGAAACTACCATCATCATTTATTACTGCATTAATATAAACTCTTTTCTTAAAGACTCGAATGTCATAATCGGTACATACAATAAAGTCTAATCTTAGATTATCTGTTGTTAATTGCATTTGAGGGAAGTCATCTCCTTGCCAAACTATATCATCAACTTGGATTTTAAAGTATCTTCCTGTTTCAGGTATTCCAATTGCAAAATCTTTTCCAAACTCTTCTTCTGTTTCGCAACTTGAAAATATGAATGGAAGTATCAATATAAGCAATACCAATAAGGTTTTAATTCTCTTCATGATCAAAAATATTTTTAACAAATCATTATGCAAAGAAAATGAAAAAAAACAAATTAATCAAGTTTTTTGCCATATAAATTATATAAGAACAAAAAAGCCGTTACTGTAAACAATAACGGCTAAGTTTTTTAATTGAGTGTGGACAGGTTTAGTCTAATGCGTGAATAACCAATCCTGAACGAAGTTTAGGTTCGAACCAAGTTGTTTTAGGAGGCATAATATTTCCACTGTCTGCAATATTAATTAATTGTTGCATAGAAACAGCGTAAAGTGCAAATGCTACTTTCATTTCACCACTATCCACTCTTCTTTCTAGTTCGCCAAATCCTCTAATTCCTCCAATAAAGTCAATTCTTGTTGAAGTTCTTAGGTCTTTGATGTCTAGGATTTGATCTAAAACTAAATCTGAAAGAATAGTAACGTCTAAAACTCCAATAGGGTCATGGTCGTTATAGGTTCCTTCTTTTGCAGTTAGTTTATACCAATAGCTATCAATATACATACTGAATTCGTGAAGCTTAGAAGGTTCGTACACTTCTTTACCCATTTTCTCAATAACGAATGTCTTTTCTAATTTAGTTATGAACTCTTCTTTAGATAATCCGTTTAAGTCTTTAACTACTCTATTATAGTCAATAATCTTTAATTGGTTTTCTGGGAAAATAACTGCCATAAAGTAATTATATTCTTCATTTCCTGTATGGTTAGGATTAGCAGCTTTTCTTTCGCTTCCAACTCTTGCAGCAGCAGCTGTTCTGTGGTGACCATCAGCTACGTAAAGAACAGGAATATCTTTTTCAAATATTTCTTCAATTCTCTTTATTTTTGCTTGGTCATTTATTACCCAAAATGTATGACCAAATCCATCTAGTTTTGCAACGAAATCATAAATAGGTTTTTCGTTTTTAACTATATCAGAAACTATTTGATCAATTTCTTTATGAGCAGGGTAAGCAAAGAAAACAGGCTCAACGTTAGCACTTGTAATGTTAACGTGAATCATTCTATCATCTTCTTTATCCTTACGAGTTAGTTCGTGTTTCTTAATAACGTTATTGAAATAATCGTCAATATGAGCACATCCAACAATGCCATACTGAGTTCTTCCATCCATTGTTTGAGCATAGATATAAAGTTTTGGTTCTTCGTCTTGAACTAACCAACCTTTATCCTTAAACATATTGAAGTTTTCAACAACCTTATCATATACTTCTTTTGAATGCTCATCAACTCCTACTGGTAAATCAATTTCTGCTTTAGTAACTCTAAGAAGAGAAACTTCATTTCCTTTTGCCTCTATTCTTGCCTCAGCAGAATTTAGAACATCATATGGACGAGATGCCAAATTTTCAGCTATCTCAACTGGTGGGCGTAAACCCTTAAAAGCTTTAACTCTTGCCATTTTCTAATTGTATTTATATTTTTAATACTTCTTCAATAATAATTTGCAAAAATAGTTTATATTTCGGAGACCACAAAACAACTAAAAAAGAAACTAGTTGAAAAAGGATAATAACAAGTAACTAATAAAATGAAAGGCTGAAAGAATTTACTGAATCAAAGAACTAAAAAATTAGTTCAAAGAAAGAATTTCCTGAAACAGCGTTTTATTTCAAAGGCTTGAATATATGGTTTTAATAAGGTATAAGCTAAGGTTATTAGGTGATTTCTCTACTTTTTTGACAATAATAATAAAGTATATATAATAAAAAATAAATTTCCCTTTTAAGTTATGGTTTTCAGTAGCTTAAGAGGATGTTGTCTAATGTTATTTGTTTTTACATTGTCTAAACATGTATTATTAGAGATAATCTTAGTAATTTTGAAGTCATTTTACATATTAATTATGGATGCTAAATTAACAGAAAACG
>DUQY01000295.1 GCA_012837565.1 Bacteroidales bacterium
CGAATTCCGGTAGATCAATATAGCTTAATACTTTACCAATTGCCCTTTCAGCTTTCACATCATTGACACAATATTGTTTGAACTCCTCCCATTTCTCGGGATCGTGCTCCGGAAGGTTACGGTGTCTCCCTCCATTCGCTTTGGTCGGTTTAATCGGATTACAAAAAAACCGGATCAAAGCTCGACCCGTTGATAGTTTCCCCTTCTCCCCAAGATTCAAAGCTTTTGATATCAAGTCCAGTCCTAAAGGTAATCCACAGTAAGCAGATTTCACAAGTGAGCATCTCCATTCCTCGATTGGGATTTCGAATCCATATTGCCTCAGGGCTTGTCTTTCAAAAGAAGCATTGTGTGCATGTTTTTCTACTGTCGGATCTTTCAACCCCTCAACCAGATCCACCGGCCAGGTGTCCCCTTGTGCGAAATCAATTATCTTTATTGGATCATCGTCAAAAGCATAAGCGAGTAGCATGATTTCAAAGTCCAGAGATTGAGTATATTTATACGCCCCGGATGTTCTAATGTCCACGGAGCTGTATGTTTCTAAGTCGAAATGTAGTTTTCTAGCCATGTTGATCGTATATTTTGTGGAGGGAGAGGGATTCGAACCCTCGGAGACAGGACTTAAAATTATGAGAAAAAAGAACCTATTTCATCCTCGGAGTCCCCCCGATAAAGAACCACCCCATTTTTATTTAGAATTTAGAATTTTAGAACGGGGTGGTTCAGAGCTTAATTATGAAAAAAGCTTATAAGAGGTCATCATCTGCAGAACCAAAATCATCCTCAGCAGAAGAAATTGATCCGCCTAATCTTTCCCCGTCTTCCAATTTCTGGATGTTATTCAATCCACAAGCAATTCCTTTATTGCCCCCCACATTGAAAGCATAGAAGTTTACTGATGCTCGACCGTAACAACCAGAATAGAATTCATCTTTATCCATGATAGGATCTAGGTTCTCATCCACGATTCCGGGTTTGACATTTGAGTTTGCAGATAGAAACATACTGCCAGCATAGGCTTCGTCGTCTCTATCCTCGTCCCCATCTCGGAGTGGCATTTTCAACCCCTTTGGGATTTTGCCCCCGAATTTTGCTTTGTCATTTTCCAAAGCTAATTCAATTGCTTTGTTTATTTTGGCCAATGTTTTTTTGTCCTCTTTAGGAATGATAATAGAAACACTATATTTCTCTTTATCCGAACCTTCAGCGGCCTGAGGCACAAAAACGTGTGCGTAAGAAAAACGTACCTTTCCGGTAATAACTTTTGTTTGTGACATACTTAATTATTTATTATATGGTTTATAAATTCAGTGTAAATGTAAGGCATTTATTCTGATTAAAAAAATTTATTTGGAGATTAATTGAAACTATATTTCAGTATCAAAATCGATTTTAGCTTGGTCAATCCCGAATGCAGGGCGTTTATCCGACTCCGGAACTACGGTTGGTTTACCGGGAGGGATTAGAACTTGTTCTCCAAGCACCTCCTGGAAAGCAGATTTGCCGACTAATTTTTCTATAGCGGGAATCCCGAGCAATTTAGTCTGCGTGTAATCCTTTTTGCGGAATCGTTTAGATTTAAGTATCTTTTCCACTTCGTCTGGATCAATCCATTTTCTTTGACTTCGGCCTGCGACTAATTTGTAGCCACTCCATTTTTTACCTTTAAGAGCTTGTGCCAGGATATACTCATCCACGGACTTGGCCCAATCGGTCAACATTGGAATTTGATTGTAAATAGCTAATAGATCCTCGTCCGATAGCAAATGGGGATCGC
>DUQY01000285.1 GCA_012837565.1 Bacteroidales bacterium
AATGAATAAATATCGGATTACTTATCGGTTTACCGCTTGCCATAGCAAGTTATCGACTTTGTCGCTTTGCATAGCAAAGAAATCCTAATAATAAAGAAGTGCGGGAGTGCAAATCCCGCACGACGGATTATCAATAATGCTTTTCGTGATGGATTTGTTCAAACAACAGGAACCTCTCTAACAAAGGTATTGCCACCTGTTTCCCGATTTACTCAAGATGGCGAGAGAA
This sequence comes from Bacteroidales bacterium, assembly GCA_012837565.1. Taxonomy (GTDB): domain Bacteria; phylum Bacteroidota; class Bacteroidia; order Bacteroidales; family P3; genus UBA10566. The sequence continues at coordinate 230 of DUQY01000285.1, forward strand.
CAAAGAAAAGAAATACAGTGCTTCAAAAGCTTAAAGAGTTTTTCTTAAAGTTTTATGATTTGTCATCAGAGGAGGTGTAATCTTATTTTAACCTCAGGTTGTTTTAAGGTTGAATGGGTTAGGGTTTATATTGTTTTTCTTTGTATTTTTGTGGTTTAGATTGAATCTCTAATTTATTATACGCAGTCCTGAGGTTCAAGTAGTCCTTTTGCAGTTAGTTTAACAGAGTTAATGAGGCATAAAGTAAAACAATATGAATTATGAAGAAAATGAATAAGAAAGCTTTATTAAAGGATATTATATCTGCAGCCAGGTGTAAGCTAAGGGATGAGGAGATTGAGCTTTATGGTAAACCGATTAATCATTCAAAGATTGTTAAAAATAAAAAGACGTATTCAAGAAAGAATTATAAAATTAAGATAGGGGAGTAGTGTTATGAAAAAGTTATGGTTTATTGTTTTTGTAGTAAGTTCTCTTTTTGCATTTTCACAAGAGGACTCTAATGTTGTGGAGTATGAGAAGCCTGATTACGATCTGATAAAAAAGAATATTGTGGACAAATCGTCTGATTTCTATTATCCTACATTATATAATAGGTATATAAGTGGAGATAGTGGTCTTAATTTAGAAGAGAGTCGTCATATTTATTATGGTTATAGATATAATAAAGATTATAATCCTTATGCGAGAGTAGATGGGAAAATAGCAAATAAAATTTCAAATCTATTAAACAAGGAATCTCTTACTACAAAGGAAAAAAAATCTCTTGTTCAATTACTTGAAAAGGCTGTTGAAATTGAATTGTTTAATATTAGATATATGAGTTATCAACGGTTTTTCTATAAGGAACTTGGGGAAATGGAGAAGTTTGCAAAGGTAGGTGCTAAAATAGATGTTGTTGTTAATTCATTATTAAGCTCGGGAAGGGGCTTAGATAAAGATAATCCAATTTATGTTATATATGTTTATAATGAATATGATTACTTGTTTATCTGGGGTTTAAGCTCAACTTCTCAATCTTTAGTATTTCCTTTCGATTATTTGACATTATCAGAAAATCAGTACGATTTAGAGGCTTTATATTTTGAGGTAAGTCCATGTTTAGAGTCTTTAAGTAAGATGTTTGATGAATAATACTGCTCTGAAATGTTTATTCCTTAATTTATTAGCTAAAGAAAAAGCGGTAACTAATTAATTTTTAGTACCGCTTATTATTTATTGAGCTGTGTTGGTCTGAAAAAAGTTTTTAGACTTATTTCTTCATGCTCTTTAGTCTTTGTGTTAGCGCTGGGATGATTTGTCTTACGTCGCCAACTATTCCTAAGTCTGCCATTTGCATGATTGGTGCGTAGCGGTCTTTGTTGATTGCTACGATGAATTCGCTTTCTTCCATTCCTGCCATATGTTGGATTGCTCCCGAAATTCCAAATCCTATGTATAGGTCTGGACGTACGGTCTTTCCTGTTTGTCCTACTTGACGTTCGTGTCCTATTAGTCCTGCATCAACAATAGCTCTTGAGGCTGCTACTTCTGCATTCATTAATGCTGCAAGTTCTTGTAGGTTTCCAAAGCCTTGGTCGGTGCCTATTCCTCTTCCTCCGCATAGTAATACCTTAGCTTCTGTTATGTCAACCATGCTGGTTTGTTCTTTTACAGTTTCTATGATTTTTACTTTGAATTTTGATTCATCGAAATTGATCTTTATTTTCTCTATTATGCCTTCTCTGGTTTGGTCTTTATCCATTGATTTCATAACTCCTGGTCGTACGGTTGACATTTGTGGTCTATGGTCCGAACATACGATTGTTGCCATTAGGTTTCCTCCAAATGCTGGACGGGTCATTAGTAGTTCTTTTTCTTCGGATATTTCTAAACGTGTGCAGTCGGCTGTTAGTCCTGTGGTTAGTCTTGCGGATAGTCTTGGTCCTAGGTCACGTCCTATTACTGTTGCTCCTAATAGGATTATAGATGGTTTGTAATCTGTTACTATTTGTGTTATTGCTTGTGCATAGGCTTCGGTTGTATAGTCTTGAAGAAAAGGACATGATGCTACTATTACTTTGTCGGCTCCGTATGCTATTAGGCTTTGTGCTTTTGCTTCCACGTCTTGTCCGCCAAGTAGTATTGCATATACTTCTTCTTGTAGGTCTTTTGCTAAGTCTCGTGCTTTACCTAATAATTCAAATGCAACTCCTTGAATTTCGCCTTCTCTTTGTTCGGCAAATACAAATACGTTTTTATATTCTGATCTATTCATTTTTAGTTACTCCTTATATTAGATTATAAACTTTTCTTTTAATTTACTGATAATGATACCTACTGCTTCTTCGGTGTCAACTTCGTAAACTTGTCCTGCTGATTTAACTCCCTTGGTAAATGCTTTCTTTACTTTGGTTGGTGAGCCTTTTAGTCCTAGTTTCGATTCGTCAACCTCTATCTTGTCTGCTCCCATTACTTCAACTGGTTTGTCAAATGCTCCTACTATACCTTTAACTGTCATGTATCTTGCCTGGTTTGCTGTTGCAAGTACGGTAACTAGGCATGGGGAGTCTACTTCAACTACTTGGTATCCGTCTTCGGTTGCTCTTTTGATGGTGAAGGTTTTCTTGCCATCGTATTTTAGGTTTTGAAGATATGATACTTGTGGTAGGTCAAGGTGTTCTGCAATTTGTGGTCCTACTTGTGCGGTGTCACCATCAATTGCTTGACGTCCTGTTATTACTAAGTCATATTCTAAGGTGCGAATTGCTCCTGCTAATGCGTTGGAGGTAGCTAAGGTGTCTGCTCCTGCAAATTTCCTATCTGTTAGAAGGATTGCTTTGTCAGCTCCCATTGCGAATGCTTCTCTAAGAACTTGTTCTGCTTGCATTGGTCCCATTGTGATAACGGTTACTTCTGCATTGTATTTGTCTTTAAGTTCTAGTGCAAGCTCAAGACCTCCCTTGTCATCAGGGTTCATGATACTTGGAACTCCTTCTCTAATTAAAGTCCCTGTTACTGGATCGAGTTTTACCTCTGTAGTATCTGGAACTTGTTTTATACAAACAACTATTTTCATGTCTATTTCAATTTTACTTTAATAAATTACCTGAAATTACCATTCTTTGAACCTCTGAGGTTCCTTCATATATTTCAGTGATTTTTGCGTCTCTGAACATTCTTTCAACTGGGTATTCACGTGTGTATCCGTATCCGCCGTGGAATTGGATTGCTTTTGTGGTTACTTCCATTGATGTTTCTGATGCAAAAAGTTTTGCCATTGCTGCCTCTACTGAATATGGCATGCCTTGGTCTTTTTTGTATGCAGCATGACGAACAAGTAGGCGTGATGCTTGTACTTTGGTTTCCATATCTGCTAATTGGAATTGGGTGTTTTGGAATTTTGCAATTGCTTTTCCAAATTGTTTTCTTTCCTTAGTGTATTTTACAGTCTCGTCCATTGCTCCTTGTGCAATGCCAAGTGCTTGTGCTGCTATACCTATTCTTCCACCATCTAAGGTTTTCATTGCTAATCCAAATCCTCTACCAACTTTTCCAAGTAGGTTTTCTTTTGGTATTTCGCAGTTTTCGAATATAAGTTCGCAGGTCGATGAGCCTCTAATACCTAATTTCTTTTCTTCCTTGCCAACTGAGAAGCCTGGTGTTCCTCTTTCTACTATAAATGCTGATATACCTCTTGTGCCTTGTGATTTGTCAGTCATTGCAATTACAATGTAAACATGTGCAAATCCTGCATTGGTGATAAATATCTTTGATCCGTTTAGTATCCATTTGTCGCCTGCATCAACTGCTACTGTTTGTTGGAGTGCTGCATCTGTTCCTGCATTAGGTTCTGTTAGTCCAAAAGCTCCAACCCACTCGCCTGTTGCAAGTTTTGGTAGGTATTTCATCTTTTGTTCTTCAGTTCCGTTTTCCATAATAGG
>DUQY01000286.1 GCA_012837565.1 Bacteroidales bacterium
AGTTGTCAAGGGTCACTGCCCACGATATACGTTCATCACCTTGTAGGATAAATGTAAGGGTTTTACCGTTAGGTTGTTTAATGGTTATAGGGGTTTTATCTGCAGGAACTGCAAATAGATTTAAAGTGAAAAATAATGATAAGATTGCTATTAGTGATTTACGTTTCATATCGTTTTTTAAGGTTAGGTTTGAATAGTTTAGAAATCTTGTTTTGTAAATAATAGTTCTAAAGCTTGGCGACTATCTTTATCTGATAATAATTTTGATTGCATTTTAGGTTGCAGCAGTATTTCATATTCCTCCCCTACTTTGTTTCCAATTCCTTTCAATGCTTTAAGATGTGCATAGAATTTCATCTTGCCATTTAATAGGATAAAATCATCTACACTTAATATATCAATAAATTCTTCTATATTATTAATACAAGATATTTCTTCTGCATTGAAAAGTACTAGTTTTAATCTTTTACCTGTTGGATAAAAATATGCTATATCTTTGGTTTCTATGTATTTTGCATCTCTTCCAAAGTCAATTCTAACTTTTTCACTTTTTAGAACATCATTTTTCCAAACTTGAATCTTAACATTATTACCTATGCTATCGAAGTATTTCCACTCCCCTTCTTTCTTATCTTCTTTATATGTTCCCTTTATTTTTAGTTTTTGGTAGTAGTAGAAGTCTTCGTATGGTCCGTTTCTCTTATCATCTTTAAATGTTAGATAAAAATACCCTTTTGCGTAAGTGTTTTTAAAATAAATACCATTCTTTAAATCGTTTTTATAGTTTGAAGTTTCAACCAAAACAGCATCTTTATCCCAGTAATTTGATTGTCCAGACTTTAAACCATTAGAATATCTTTCTTCCCCTATTTTCTTACCCTTAGCATCGAATAGGTTCCAGAGACTATCTTTCTTTCTGTTTTTATAGAAACCATCTGAAATAACTACTCCTTCTTTATTGAATAGCTTGGTATTAGCAAATTTTCCCTTATCGGAATATTCTGTTTTGGCTTTTATGGTTTTGCCATCTTCGTAATAATAAGTAAAAACTCCAACCTCATAATCATCTTTGAAGTTACCTTGATAAATCTTATTACCTTTTTTATCTAATTTTGACCAAACGCCTTGTTTTCTTCCTTTTTCGTCAATTTTGTTTTGAGAAAATGCTGTTTGACTAATAAAACCTATTAAGGTTATTAATAATGATATTCTAATTATTCTTTTCATTTTCTAAGTATTTTGCGTAATCAATTAGGGAATCGAATCTTTTATTTATTAATCTATAATTTTTTCTAGTCTTATTTAAGGAAGTGGATATAAATACGGTTTGCATATTAAGCTTCTTACCAAATTCCATATCCGATATTGAATCTCCTACCATAACAGAGTCTTTAAATCTTATAATAGGGAATTCCTTCCTTGCTCTAAGTCCCATACCTACAGAGGGTTTCCTGCAAAAATGATGTTCGTGTCTGAAAGCAGTACAATAGTATATCTGATCTACTCTTGCTCCATTTTCTTCAATCTCTTTCTTCATTTTATTATGAATAGAAATCAAATCCTCTTCACTCATCAAACCTTTTGCAACTCCTTGTTGGTTTGTTACAACTACTATGGTGTCGAAATGCTTTGTAAATATTTTTATTGCCTCCAGTGCACCTTCTTCAAACTTAAACTCATCCCAAGTCTTAACGTAGTCATCAATTAAACGAAAATTAATAACTCCATCACGGTCTAGAAATAGGGTTTTATATTCTCTTTTTCTCATTTCTATTTTATATCTTTTATCGAGGGAAGATTTCTGATTCAACCAGTTCACATAATATATGTCCAACCATTATATGGCATTCTTGTACTCTTGGGGTGTCAGATGATGGTATATCGAGCGTATAATCTGATTTACTCTTCATTTCTCCACCACCATTACCTGTAAAACTTATCCTTATCATACCTCTTTCCTTAGCTTCTTCTAATGCAAGGATGATATTTTTGGAATTACCAGAGGTTGAGATGCCAACTATTATATCTCCCTCATCACCCATTGCTTTAATCATTCTACTAAATATTACATCGTAGGAATAATCGTTTGCAACTGCTGTTAAGTATGATGTGTTGCAGTGTAGTGCTTCTGAACGTAAGGGTGGCCTATCGTAGTAGAACCTTCCAGAAAACTCTGCTGCCAAGTGTTGACAATCAGCAGCTGATCCTCCATTACCACACCAAAGTATTTTTTTCTTATCCCTTAATGCTTTAACCATTACATCCTTAACCTTTTCAATTTCTTTTAGAAAGGTTTCGTCATTTAACAAAGTGGTTTTTAGTCTAACTGATTCTTCTATAACTTGTTTAATCCTCATAATTAATTAAGATTTGCTTTCTTTTGAATTAGATAGGTATTTCTTGTTGGTGAGTTTCTTCCTATTAGTTCTGCAAGGAAACCTGTTAGGAACATCATACATCCCAATATCATTAGCATAATTGAGAGGTAAAAATAAGGACTTTCTGCAATCAGACGCATTGGTTGTTCGTGTATGCTTGCTAGTAGCTTTTGTGTTCCAAGAATTGCTGCTGAAATAAATCCTAAAACAAACATTACCGTTCCCCATACTCCGAAGAAATGCATTGGTTTTTTAGCAAACTTTGAAACAAACATTATAGACATTAGGTCAAGATAACCATTTATAAATCTACTCATTCCAAATTTTGTCTCTCCAAATTCTCTTTTTCTGTGTTGGACGATTTTTTCTCCTATGTTTTTGAAACCAGCCCATTTTGCAATAACTGGTATATATCGGTGCATTTCTCCATATACCTCAATTGACTTAATAACTTCACTATTATAAGCTTTTAAACCACAATTGAAATCGTGAAGCTTAATTCCTGTAAATATTCTTGTTGTTGCGTTAAAGAGTTTAGAGGGTATGTTTTTAGCTAATTTAGAGTCATATCTCTTCTTTTTCCATCCAGAAACTAAATCATAACCATCAGTCTTAATCATTGAATATAGACCAGGTATTTCATCAGGAGAGTCTTGCAAATCAGCATCCATAGTAATCACTACATCATCTTCACAATGTTCAAACCCAACATTTAGAGCTGCACTCTTACCGTAGTTCCTTCTAAACTTAATTCCTTTTAAATTATTATTCTCTTTAGATAATTCCTCTATAACTTTCCAACTACTATCATTAGATCCATCATCAACCAGTAGAACTTCATAAGAATAACCCTCTTTTTTCATTACCCTTTCAATCCACTCGGTTAGTGGTGGTAGAGATTCTTCTTCATTGAAAAGGGGTACAATAATTGATATGTCCATATTTTCTATATTTTGAATTTCTTATCTTTACTTATAATCTCTCCTTTTTCATTCCTAAGTAGAACTCCTACTACCATTGCCCAGAGGATTGCCATAATTGATGATAACATTATACCTGATAACGCTATAGATTGGGGAGTTGTCATATACATTATATCTGCATTGGATAGGTGGGAGTTAGATTCAATTGCTCTTTGAACATCAAAACATCGATTTTGTAAACCATGATCAAGATAAAGTGCATAACCATATAGCGACATACCATATATGACTGAGCCAAAAACTCCTGAACCAAAACCAACTATATAGCTTTCCTTAAATGTTATTCTTCTTTCTGCAAGTCCCAATTTATAAAGATAAACAGAAATAAATATTAGACCAAGCATAGCAAAGTTCTCTATAAAACCAACAGGTTGATTTATAGGATCATCAAGCCAACGTCTGAAAATAAGAATAAAGGAAAGTCCAAAACCAATAAGAAATCCAAACTTTAGAATACCTAACCAGTAGTTACCGTAGATTTTCGACTTATATCTCTTAATTAATGCCATGTATTTATTTAGTTTTTATTATCGTTATCAATATTTTCTTCATCTTTTTCATTATTTTCACCCTCTTGTTCATCAAACATCTCATCTTCTGTTTCTTTATCATCATTTTCTTTATCTTTAATTTCTTGATAAGGAACATAATCATTCTTTCGGGGTCTATTAATTGTCATTGGCTGACCAATAAGAGGTCTGGAAACAACCAAACTAACTAGTAAGGAGTAGAATATATTACCTATATAATCGAAAATAAACATTGAGGGGAATAATACAATTTTAATAGTTTTTTGTATAAGTGCATCTTCAAAAACATCTATATCAGAACCCATTTCGGATAATATACTTTGGTATTGTACAAGGAAATTATCAAGATAGCTTGGATTAAGTTTTCCAATGTATATTACCATGAAAAGTGTAGTAAAAAGAGAAATGAAAATTGACATAATAGCTCCTATTGAAAAGAACTTAGAAAATTTCATATTATCTTTAATGATGTTTTTTCTATAATTAACCATCGTCCAACCCATTCCAAACACAATTACAAATGTGCCAATAAAACTCCAAAAGAAGTTCGTTTCAATGTTTAGTGCATATCCTATAATATGGTAGAAGAAATAAGCTCCACCAATAATAGAACCAAAACTAAATCCGTAATTCCAAATATTTTTACTTTTCATATCTCTTTTATAAATTAATCCATTCCAAAAATTAAATCAATCTGCAAATATAAGATTTTTATAAATAAGATACGATGTTTCGAACTTATTCCACAATAATCAATATATAAAAACAAGATTTATTCAAAAAATATTTATACCTATGCCCTTATTAACCATTTAAATACTATTAATTATGAGAGAATATTACTATATCGATTCAAATGGTGCAAAACAGGGACCATTTGACCTAGAAACAATGCAAACAATGGGTATTGAAAGCAATACAAAGGTTTGGTATACTGGTCTGGAAAACTGGACTAATGCTTGCGAATTTGAAGAGCTTAAAGGTTTTGTAACACCTATAGTTCCTAAACGTAGTTTTGAAAAACCAATTCAGAGAGATATTCCTCAAATCAAGCCAGATAGTTATCTTGCATGGTCGATTGTTTCAGCAATCTTATGCTGTTTACCATTCTCAATACCAGCAATTGTATATGCAGCAAAAGTTGATAGCTTATGGATAAATAAAGAATATGAAGCAAGTATTGATGCTGCAAAAAAAGCAAAAAAATGGACAATAGTAAGTGCTATTGTTGCTGGAGGATTTTGGTTACTTTATATTTTATTTTTTGTTGTTATAGGAATTGCAGGCTATTCTGATTTCTTTTAAGATAAATAATAATGAGAGAATATTATTATATAGATTGCTATGGTGAAAAACTAGGGCCATTTAATCTTGAAACTCTTAGGAAGAAAGGATTAAGCACTGATACTAAAGTTTGGTACCAAGGTATGAACGATTGGTATAATGCATCTGAATATATAGAGTTAGAAAATTATATAACACCACCAATTCCTAATAATAACAAATCAAGTCCTTATTCGGGATCAGAGTCAGTAAATTATATGCAAAAACCTGATAGTTATCTTGCATGGTCGATTGTTTCAGCAATCTTATGCTGTTTACCATTCTCAATACCAGCAATAGTCTATGCCGCAAAGGTTGATAACCTATGGTTTAATAAAAATTACGAAGCTAGTATTAGAGCTGCAAAAAAAGCAAAAACATGGACAATTATTAGTGTTGCTGTCTCTATAGGAATATGGATTATATACCTTCTTGCTTACCTTCTAGGAATAATAATTGGATTTAGTATTTTAAATGCATTTATTTAGTAAAAGAAATATAATAATTGTGGTTGTAGTTATTATTATAATTGCGGGTTCGATAATATTATATTTTTCAGACCCCTTTAATAGTCAATTATCACCCAAATGCTATTTCCACTATCTTACAGGATATAAATGTGTAGGATGTGGTACTCAAAGAGCATTGTATAATATATTACATCTAAGAATATTTGAAGGATTTAAATACAACCCTATATTAATAATAGCAATACCCTATATAATCATTCTCTTCTATACTGAATATTTTAATGGTAAATACAAAATGCCAAAACTATATAGAATGATATCCTCATATAAAACAATATATGCAATTTTGATAATAATTTTCCTCTATTCCATACTTAGGAATATTTATAATTTCTAAAATAAGATAGTTTTTAACAAGATAAACCTTATTCAAGCAACCTAGATTTGATATACTATTTTGCAAAATTAATACGAAGGAAGAAAAAATTAAAAAGAAGGAATAAAAAAACGAATTGGAGATTTGTTTGGTTTATGATGTGTATAATATAGAAAAAGAATAATTGGAGATATTGCTATAACAGAATAATTTTTAATAATCAAAAGGTTTTGATTTGGTTTTTTTTAGTATATTTGCTAGGTATTAACGAGAGGTTAATAGATGTTAGAGATTTTAAATTCAAAAAAAAAACAGATTATAATGAAAACAGTTATTCATAGAGCAGAGACAAGGGGACATGCTAATCATGGGTGGTTAAATTCTTACCATACATTTAGTTTTGCTAATTATTATGATAGGGATAGAATGCATTTTGGTGTATTGCGTGTTATAAATGACGACAGGGTTGAGCCTGGTATGGGTTTTGGTACTCATCCTCACGAAAATATGGAGATTATATCAATTCCTTTAGAAGGTGACTTAGAGCATAAGGACAGTATGGGGAATATTGCTATTATTAGAGAGGGTGATGTTCAGGTTATGAGTGCTGGAACTGGTATTACGCATTCTGAGTTTAATAAAAATAAAGATAGAGTGGTTAAGTTTCTTCAGATTTGGGTATTTCCTAATAAGAGGAGTGTTGAACCTCGATACGATCAAATCTCTATAAGTGATATTGCAAAGGAAAATGAGTTTTATCAAATCCTATCGCCTAATAAGGATGAAAAAGGAGTATGGATACATCAGGATGCTTGGTTTCATTTAGGAAACTTCGAAAAAGGTAGGTCCGATATTTATAATATTAAACTTAAGGGTAATGGTGTTTATGCTTTTATTATAGATGGAGATGTTGAGATTAATGGTGAGAAACTCAATAAAAGAGATGGTATGGGTATTTGGGATGCTGACACATTAGATGTAAAAGCATTAGAAAATTCTCGTGTACTATTGATGGAAGTTCCAATGGATAGATAAATTATCTTATTCCACTATTATTTCATCTAAGAAGACCCAACTTTTTGCACCCTCGGATGGGTGCCAATATGGTAGTTCTTTTGTTGATTCTATTTCAAACTTAAGATATCTAAAATCAATATCCTTTGTAGGGAATATATATTCTCTAATTATTTCTTCGTCTTTCTGAACACTGCCAACAATGACCTCCCCTATCTTCATGTAGTCTTTTCCATCCTTAGAAACATAGCATTCAACTTTTTGGGGATGTAATATCCAACTTTTTGGAAAATAGAGTGAAGATAGTTTAATGGTTTTATCCTTAACTTCCTTCTCAATATCCAATACCAATGAAAAATCAATCCCATTCCAACCCAGCCAATGTATCTTATATTCCGAATCTCCGTTTACTCCATTTGTTATGGTTGACATTTCTCCCAAACTATAAAGAGGACTTGGTTTTGGATAAGCAATAACATTCTTTCTAAAAGCAGTATTATTTTCAACACTAATATTAATGAAACGTTTGGTTGATTCATAGTATTCTTTTGGACTTAAATTGCTCTCATTCAAATTTAAGACTTTGGCGTCCTTAGAAGTCAAATAAAACTCCTCAATCATATTATTCATATTCTCTTTAAGCATATACTTACCATTTCCATCCTTATAATACCATCCTCTTTCTCCAAACATATCTGCTTTTCCTATCTCCATAATTGCATAAGAAAGAGGTAGCTTTGCGGTTTTAACTCTTAGTAAGTATTCTGGCTGATTTTTTACCGCTTCTTCTGCTAATTGGAAGAGATTTGAGTATATATCAACCTTATCTTGTGAAAGGAATGAATTAGCATAGTCGGTTGGAGGTGCGTAAATATCTAAAAAGACTTTGGACTTTTCTCCATAATATTGCAGTGTGTCAATATATTGACGAATAAACTTTGAAGCTTTTCCATAATATCCCTCTAAGAACTCATTAATTATAGAATCTTTATCAATATCTATATTCCAAAGTAATTTACTTATTAGATAGGTTTTTAGTTCTGCAAACTCATGTCCATTATCAGAATTGGCTTGTTGGAAATGTTGGTATGCATGGTTTTTGATAAAGAACTCAATATTTGGTTTAAGTACATGAAGATTAGGGAATGGAGATACTGAATATGCAAAATTGACCTCATAGTCCCAAAGAAATATATTATCTGTTATCTTTCCCCAATCCTCTATATCTTGTGCAAAGGTTTGAGTATTAGGGTTAGATTTAAGTGCATCTATACCAATATCCTCAATTGTCTTATTCCTATCCTCTTCAATAGTACATAGCATAATTTGAACGTTCTTTTCTGGCTTCGTATTCTTTGGTGCCTTCCTTGAATACTGATAAGCAAGGGTTGAAATTGTTTTATCAGGGAAAGCAATTGCTACCTTATTAACAAAAGAAATTAATGCACCACTTGGCGACTCTTCCCTCTCATTAATTTCCCTACACTTATCACAAGAACAGTAGGAGAAGTTATCAGTCTGACTTACAGACCATACCTTAGCATTAGGTTGCTTAACCATTTCTTCTTTTAGCTTATCTAAAATAATATTTAATACCTCTGGATTGGTCAAACATAATTGATCGTGCATTCTCTTACCATTGATTAGAGAATAATACTCTGGATGATTTTC
>DUQY01000024.1 GCA_012837565.1 Bacteroidales bacterium
CAAAAATTCCCATTGAACTGTGCGGTCTAGCTCTAGTTGTATAATAGCTTTTTTCAAGTCGGCTGCTGAGTTAATATTTTGCATGATATATGATTTATTATATTATTTACTCTTTATCTGATTTAATTATTTTTCTAACAAAGTAATCGTAGAAAACTCTTTTTACCCACTTATTCATAAATAGGTAGAAAATTATTGATAGAAGTCCATAGAAACCACCCACGGCTAAGAATCCGTAATAAACTTCACCTAGTATTTCCCCGAGCCATAATGCAAGTCCAATATTTATAAAAACTAGAAACGAACCAATAAGAATGCAAATAACAAATAGAGGTATTAAAGAAGAGAGAATATCAGAAACCTTATCAATTACTGTCAATTTCACAATCTTATAGTTTGTTTTTCCGTACTCTGTAATTCTTTCTATTAGAGACTCAATAGCAGACTTCATATTCTCTTCCATAATGTTTTTGTATTAGAAATTAGATAAATCTACCTTGAAACTAATAAATATATTGTTTTTCAAGGTAGATTCAAATTTGATTAATTAACTAAGAGAAAAAATTTATTTCTTTCCTTCTTCTCTGATTTTTTCCTTAACGTCCTTGCCGATGTTTTCAGCCTCTTCTTTTACTCTATCAAATTTTTCTGCAACATTGTCAACAAACTCACTGAATTTGTCTTTCAAATGATCAACACTATCTTCTCCTTTTCTACGTATATTTTTTCTGGTTGTTGAACCTTTCTCTGGAGCAAATAATATTCCTAATACTGCACCTGCTGCAAGACCTGCTAAAGCACCTAAAACGATTTTTCCTGTGTCCATAATTTTGTTTTTTTTAAGATTAATATTTATTTGAATTATTGTTTTTTATTATTTATTCTCTATCTTGCTGACCCTCTAATAAGTCTTAGAAGGACTGCTACAATTGCAATTACAAGCAAAATATGAATAAGGTTTCCTAAGTGAAAGGCAAAGAAGCCTACTAGCCATGCTATAACTAATATTACAGCAAGAATATAAAGTATATTTCCCATGGTAATAATTATTTAATTATTTATAATCTAAAACCTACTGTTAGACCTCCCCAAACGTTTTTGTAACGTGGAGTATCTGAAGTTCCGTTTCCATTATTATTTGTAATATCCCATCCTGCTCTCACTCCTAAAACAAAGTTATTGAAGTTAAGGTCAGCACCTAATGCTAAAGAAAAAGTATTCTTACGAATGTTTTCATTCTCAAAATCTTGTTCTATTGTATTATCAGATATTGGAGTTTTAAAATTATCAGTTTGCTTGAACAAATAAGAATATTGAGGTCCAGCCAATAAAGTTAAGTTTTCAATTGGTTTAAATGCTAAGAATATAGGGATATCAAGATAGTTGGTTGTACGAGTAAAACTAAAATTACCAAGAATGTTACTGGTTGTAGCTTTAAATCCTTTTTGAGAGAACAAAACCTCTGGCTGTATACCGATGAATTTACCTACAATAGGAATACTTATAAAAGCACCTCCAACAAAACCTAATTTAGCATCTGCATTATATTCTTGATTGTCAGAATCATACATATTAGATAAGTTCATTCCTGCCTTCACTCCAAAACGAAGATGATCGCGATTATCAGAACCATTATCTATTTGAGCGCTAAGATTACTTGCCATTAGAAATGTTGAGGCAAGAATTAATATTAATTTTTTCATAGTTTATTATTTTTTATTTGATAAATTACTAAAGGCTTTTCCTATTTCGTCTAAATCACGATTAAATTCAATTTTAAATTCAATCCATTTATTTTCGCCTTCTTCCTTATAATCAGATAGAGTTTTCTCCATCTCATTGTTTTTTGCTTCAAGTTCAGCTAGTTTTTTTTCATTCTTAGCTTTAACTTCTGTTCTTTCGTTAGCTATTTTTAATTTGAAATCAGCTATCGTTTTTTTATTCATTCTGATTCTCTCAGTAGCTTCTTTTCTAAATGCTACTATGGAATCTTGCTTTGCTTGTATCAGCTCTTGATTTGCTATTTCAACATTATCATTAGCATCTTGTACATTTTCTCTTGCTGCAGCAACCTTCTCGTCTGATGACAGACAACCTATTAACGACGTACAGGCAAATATTATTATACCAACTATTAAAATTGTTTTTTTTATTATATTATTTTTACCTTTTTTTGTTTAATTATCAAGGACTTATAATTTTCATCTATTAAATAGAAAAACTATAATTCTGCAATTATTTTATCCAACTCATCTTTTGTTTTACCAAGTTTGATTTGAAGCTTTCCAAGCATTTCGTCTTTTTTGCCCTCAGCATACATTAAATCATCATCGGTTAGAGCTGCAAATTGCATTTTTAACTTGCCTTTTTGCTCATTCCAGTTCCCTTTTACTAAAGTTTTGTTCATCTTGTTTTTTGTTTTAAATTTAACCTTGCAAAGATGCAACATATTGTAGATTCAATAATTACACAATTGTTTAAATTTCTTACATTATTCACACATTTACGCTAAAGTCCATAGACTTAGAATATGCTTCCTGTTCCGCTTTTGTCATTTTTCTTTGCAATTTTTTCAGCCTTTTTTTCCTTCTTTGTTTTTAAAGGGGTCTTCTTTACTAATTTTTCTTTTCCTTCTTTTGATTTTGACATATTAATTGTATTAAAGTATTATTCTTATTAGAGTATCAAAAACTTTAGACTAATCAACGTGAAAATTTATATTTCATAATCGCTTTTAATAACGGTTAGAATCATCTTAAAACGTCCATTAGGATTTATATGATTCGGCTCATGCGCAGGTATAACAATTGATTGACCAAGACTAAGCAGGTATGAAATGCCACTAATAACTATTTCTGCATTCCCTTCTATCATTTGAACAAAGGTATCAAAGGGTGTTATTTTCTCGGTTAGACCTTCGCCACTATCTACAGACATAACCGAAATATTCCCCGTTGATTTTTTAAGAATAGTTTTGATTACTACTGAATTGGCAACATATTCGATAATTTCAACCGTAATATGAACTTTTGATTTTTCAATTTCCAATTTATCCATTTTTTGATTTATGTAATTATATTAATAAATGATTATATGATTAATTGACAATCCTTAATTCAATTTTCAATTACTACATATTTAGAAATACAAAGATGCGACCAAAACCCTCAAAATCTATTACATAATTATATATATTTGTTACATTATTCACATATCTTCAAGCGAACTTCGCCTTTTATTTTTTAAGTTTTTGAAAAAAGTAGGTGTTAAGCCGGTAACTTTTTTAAATTGATTGGATAAATGTGCTACACTACTATAATTCATCCTATAAGATATTTCTGTAAGGTTGAGTTCATCATAAATAATCAGCTCTTTGACACGTTCAATTTTATGAATAATGATATAATGCTCAATATTCATCCCAGTTACCTCAGAGAATAGGTTGGCAAGATATGTATAATCATAATTGAGCTTACTGCTAAGAAAATTGGAGAAATTGGTTTTAGGAACTTCTTCTGAATAATGAATCATCTCAACGACGATGTTTTTAATCCTCTCAACAAACATAGTCCTTTTGTCATCCATGAGTTCAAGTCCCGATTTTAATAGTCCTGCCTTAAACAATGAACGTTGCTCTTCGCTCATAGGTTCTAAAACATTGACCTCCCCCAGATGAACCTCTCCATATAGTAAGTCTAATTTATCCAGCTCTGCCTTAACAATCATCTTGCAGCGAATGCTTACCATATACTTAATGTATAACTTCATACTTTATTATTTTAAATAATTATTTATGATTCCGAAATATTAGAATTGAGGACTTAAGAGAATACCTCGATTGTTAATTTATTGTCGAAGTATTGTTAGGAGACATTTCTCTACGAAATGAATTAGGTAAAAAAACCAGTAGTGTTGGTCTAATTATATTAAGACTCTTTTAAATCTGACAGAATTAACCAATGCTTGGCTTATAGTAATTATACGAAGAAAGTAATTAATAGTTTCTTTATTCACTATAAAAAAATTACCAATCAAAGAATGGTAACTCTAAATCCTTGTTTAAAAAAAATGAATCGCCACTTCAGAGTGCAAATGATGTGCATCTTTCATACCAAATGATGCACATCTTTCGGGGTGAAAGATGTGCATCATTTTATTTAAGGGAATTGGGGAATGGAAATAGAAAAAAATCTCAAAGAATCTAATCCTGTTGATTTTATATTGCAAATATACAAAAAAAACTGGGAGAAAACAAGAGAAAAATCAACAATTTTAGATCAGTTTTTAAAATCTAAACCCTAAGGTTGCTCTTATCCCCCATTTCTTAAGTTCAGGCAGTCCCTCGGAATAAGTTATTCTTCTTATATATTCCACTCCCAAAACTTGGAAAAGGTTCCTAAATCCAAATCCTGCTTCAATATAAGGTTTGCTTTCAAAAGTTTTTACATCTAAATTATCAATCAAAAACTTGTTTTCATCTCTTAAACCCCCATAGACCATCTTTATATTAAATTCTTCTCTAAGTTTTAACTCTCTAACATAGGGAATACGATTGAATATTAAACCATTTAGATTATAAACTGCTATTAGCTGTATGTATTTATCGGTAAAAAATTCCATAACCTTCATTAGGTTAAAAGCATTTGGGTGATAAATTATGCTATTATAGGTTGAGCTGGTGAAAAGATATGGAGACATTATTCTCCCAACCATATAACCACCCTCAGCCCATAGTTGTATATAACCAAATGGCATTAAGTTCACTTTCCTATATGCATTAGCCTTAATTAAATGCGTATTGTCAAATCCATATTCATAGTTTATATTCATTGAGGTGAAGTTTCCTCCAACCGTAATCCTCTTATTCTGATTTTGTATCCAAGTTCCGTTGAAAAGCAATCTTATATTTATACCTATCCTATCTTTCCTAAAACTTGATACCTCAACTGAGTCACGGTCTGAAAAAGTCCAATCACCATAAGCTTTGACTTCTTGAAATTTAAGATAAGGGTTAATAGTAATTCCTTTCTTTGTTTCGTATAGCCACTCAAGGAATATGGATTTATTGAAAGCTAATCTATAATCAACAATATCTGTTAGGGATAGACTTAACCTATCATAATTGCTATTTTCTATTGTTCTGCCTGGAATAAAAGTATTATAAGTATATTGTACTCCAATAAAATTGGCAGGAAATGAATAAGGGTTTTTTGTTAATGAGTTAAAGCTATATTTTAAGCCTAAATCATATTTCATTTTCTTATCCTTGGTTCCATAAGCCAACATAAAATCTGCATAAATCCTCCTACTTAGCCTATAATTTGTCTTACCACTTAAACGAAAACGACTTCCCTCAATCCCGTTAAAAGAATAGAGATTATCTAAGGGTCCAATATCGACAGGACCTGCAAGGAGATAACCACCATAGAATATTTCGGACAAGTATTTTGTCACCCTAAACCAAGATATCTTATCTAAACTGTCTGGCAGCTGATAGGTCTTCTTTTCAGCCTGAGTTAGGGGAGAAATTCTATTGGAATCGTTCAGCCTAAATGCTTTTATCTCTTTG
>DUQY01000287.1 GCA_012837565.1 Bacteroidales bacterium
AATCATATAAACTCAAACCCAACCAAAAGCTTTAACTCCTCACTAATAGAAATTAAAGTATTAACCCTATCCCTTAAAACTCTCTGACCTGTATTATTTGTAATAAAATTATGTGACATAGCTATAAATTTTTATCCTTCTTTTCTAATCTCTTAATTTCTTTATCAAAATCGGAATTGATTTTTTGAGTTTTATTAAATTTGTCATATTCTGCTTTTGCTTTATTGTCTGCTTCTTGTTTTGATATCTTCCCTTTATATGCTAGTATTTTGTATTTACGAAAAGCTAAAAACTCATTCACACTTAAAGCAAATTCCTCCATAGTAAAGGTGTTTTCACGCTCAATCAAATCTTCTATATAATCAAAATATCCCGTAACAAGACGCTCCAAACGACGAATTTCATTCTCATGCAAATAGTTTTTAGCAATTGTTACGTCAGATTTCAATATGCGTCCCTCTGTTGAATGTTTCCATGTAGTTAGTCCCATATTATCAGCACTCTTATCTGCTTTTGTGTAAATAATTTCAGCTGCTGTTTGTCCTGTAATAGCAAAGTGAAACTTATTTTGAATCATTGCATAAAAATCTTTTGTTGTAGGAGAGTTTTTATCATAATTAATACTACACTCAGCAAAAATATCAGTTATCTGTTGCCAAATTCTTCTTTCACTTGCACGGATAGAACGAACTCTATCCAATAATTCTCTAAAATAATCTTTTCCAAAAGCTGCTTTACCTTGTTTTAGTCGTTCATCATCAAGAACAAAACCCTTAATGATAAATTCTTTAAGAGTTTTTGTTGCCCAAATACGAAAATCTGTTGCTCGTTTAGAATTAACTCTATAACCAACAGCAATAATCATATCAAGATTATAATAATCTATCTCCTCTATAATCTCTCCTCTAAAACCACGATTTACGACAGTTTCCATTTTGGAAATAGTCGTGTCCTCAGATAGTTCACCCTCTTGATATATATTTTTAATATGCTTACTAATTGCTGGGACTTTAACATCAAACAATTCAGCTATAGCTTTCTGAGTAAGCCAAAGAGTTTCATCTTTCACAACAACCCCTATTTTTACATTTTCCTCAGCAGTAGTATAAAGTAAAAAATTAAGTTTTTTATCCATAAATGTTTTATTTCTAAGTGTCTTATATACTAACTAAATAAGTTACGTCACCTATTTCAAATTGTCCAGACGCTGTCTGGATTTTTAAATCTCCCTCTTCAATCCAAAATATTCCTCTTTTTGCATATTCTCTTCCATAAAAAAACAATTAATCAATTTCTAATTTTATCAATTATACCCTTCCCTCAACAATAGCAATTTCTTCATCATTCAAATCATACAACTGATAAACTAATCTATCCCAATCAATAAGCAAAGATAAACATTTATTATTTGATTAAAGACTTTAGAGAGACTATTTTAAAACTACAATTGAGTAGAAACACATTAATATCTATAATGAAATCTATAATAAACTCAAAATCTATACGATGCAAAAATATTAGTTATTTGAGAAGACTCTAATTTGGTTTGGTCAGAAGAAGTGCCTAATTATGTAATATTTGCAGACTATTTTCCGTTGTGCGGTATATGTTATGCTTCACATTGTTATTATTAGGATATGTTAGACGATAGATATTCTTATTTATCTATTATGCTTTTCAATTCTTG
>DUQY01000288.1 GCA_012837565.1 Bacteroidales bacterium
CATCTTAACAGATGCAAGGTTAGTTGAAGTCTCCACAAAACCTGGTATTTCTCTACTCATAGATAAAACACCGTGAGGAACTGCATATAAAACATTTAATAAATCATCTTGAGTCATTTCATCAATAACCTCTTCTGGACAAGGAACTTCCTCTATCTTAACTTGAAGGTTAGGCTCTGTTGAACGGAATTCAAAACGAATATCCTTATTATACTGCTCAACCATTTCAATCATTTCTTTTGCATCACCCTCTCCAACAACCACAACTGCATTAGCCTCACGTGCAATTGCATTTCTTAAATTTCCTCCCTCAAAGCTTGCAAGAGCATATACCATAGTCTTGTCAATTGACCAAAGTATCCTATTCAAAACCTTATTAGCATTAGCTAAGCCCTTGTTGATATCATCTCCTGAGTGTCCACCCTTACCTCCTAAAACAGAAATCTTATATGCCTTTCCCTCTGGAGCCTCTTCTGTTTCATAAGGTATTTTAGCAAGAGTGTCTTTTCCACCAGCACAACCAATAAATAATTCTCCCTCATCCTCTGAGTCAAGATTTATTAGAATACGGCTTTTTAAAATATCTGGACTCAGTGCCATTGCTCCTGAAAGACCAGTTTCTTCATCAACAGTGAAAAGACATTCAATATTACCATGCTCAATATCATCTGAATCTAAGATAGCTAAAGCAATAGCCATTCCAATGCCATCATCAGCACCAAGAGTTGTCCCCTTTGCTTTCAACCAACCATTTTCAACATAAGCCTCAATAGCATCTTTATTGAAATCAAAAACTTTATCACTATTCTTCTCACAAACCATATCCATATGCGACTGTAAACATACCCAAGGCTTGCTCTCATAACCCTTTGTTGCAGGTTTTCTAATTATTACATTACCTATTTCGTCACGAACGGTTTCAAGTTTTCTTGTCTCTCCCCAATTCATCAAATAAGCAATAATCTTATCTTCTTTTTTAGAAGGACGTGGTATTTCAAGTATTTCAGCAAAGTATTTAAACACTTTTTGTGGCTTTAAAGCCTTTAATTCTTCGTTCATAATCATTTTATTTTAAAAGTTAACAAATATCATTTAAGCTTTCAAAGATAAAGATTATTTTTGGTTGGGCAATGAAATAAGGAATAAAAACAAAAAAAAAGACATTAAAACTAAGTAAATAGTAATAATGTCTTCAAAAAAGTGACCTCGATAGGATTCAAACCTGTAACCTTCTGAGCCGTAATCAGATGCACTATTCAATTATGCTACGAGGCCGTTTTGAGAGTGCAAAAATACAAAAGTTTTAGTCAATCACAAAACATAGAATGAATTTCTTTTGTTTTTAATAGTAAATCTTTATAAAAAAAGAATAGAAAACCTATAAACCCACTCCATAAACAAACTCATAAAGCTCCGTTATAATCTCTTCTATAGGATTGGTTTCCAGTATTTTCTTTTCGTAAATCATAAGCTTTAACTCAATAGGATTCTTTTCTTTTGAGTACGGAGGTTGAAGATAAAAATAATCTAATAATTCAAAATCTAATCCCTCATAAAACCTAACCCTTTTCTTGGTCATTTCGTCCAAAGGAGGTTCCACCTCAATAATAATTGGCATCTTTATGCTATCAATAAGAGTCTTTATAATCTCTTTTCCCTTGCCCTTAAATCTTTCATTTTCATCAATAGCGAAATGCTCAATATATATATAATCTTCAAAATACCAAATACTTATAATGCCAATCGGTTTTGGCGTATCCAAAGAGTCAATAATAAGAAAGAAGTCAAAATCCTTAGTCTCAATTAACTCAAAGTTAATTTCAAAATCCCTTCTCTCATTTTCAGGGAAAGCACTTTCATATAACCCTTTTGCATAATCCTTATACTCCGAATGCTGTAAAAACTCTAATCTCATAAATCAAATTTAAAAACAAACAAAGATATGAAATAAATATCAGTAAAAAGACTTATCAAAATCAGGAGTTGAGTTTTGTGAAAAAAAGGTGGATATAAATAAAAAAAGGTGGGACATAAATTTAAAAAAGTGGGATATAAATTTGAAAAGATGGGGTCTTAATAAAACGCCGTTTTAATTTCTTGAATCTTCGTTTTATTTTTTTATTCTGGCGTTTGGGTAAATTATTATAGCGTTTTAATTTTGTCTTGTTTTAGGGCTTGTTTTTTGAATAGTATTAGAAAATTGGAAATGAAATTAAAACTACTTGAAGATGTAATTTTATTTTGCCAGACCCTAAAACATGTTGAGAAAGTTATAATAGTTTGATATGACTATTATTACAAAACATGGTAAAATGATTAGTCAAAGTTAGGAAAGAAAGCTCTACGAAATTGAAACGAAAATTCGTTAAGCTGAAAACAAAGAAAAAGGCTGAAATGAATTATTAAGTTCAAATCAGCCTCTTATTATGTTAGTTGTATAAGCTATTAGTTTTTAGCTTTTACTTCTTAGTTTATTTGCTTTCCTTAATTGCTGCTTGAGCTGCAGCCAAACGTGCTACTGGAACACGGAAAGGTGAACAAGAAACATAGTTCATTCCTGCTTTATAGAAGAATTCAATTGATGCTGGATCTCCACCATGCTCTCCACAAACACCAACTTTTAGGTTTGGTTTATTTTGACGTCCTCTTTGAACTCCAAATTCAACCAATTGTCCAACACCTTCTTGGTCTAGTGTTTGGAATGGATCGAATGGAAGGATTTTCTTGTCTTGGTATTCACTAAGAATAGTGTTTACGTCGTCACGAGAGAATCCAAATGTCATTTGAGTAAGGTCGTTTGTTCCGAAAGAGAAGAAGTCTGCAATGGTTGCAATTTCGTCAGCAACAAGTGTAGCTCTTGGAATTTCAATCATTGTTCCATATAGGTAATTGATTTGAGCATCCATTCTCTTTTCAACATCTGCATGTACTATGTCGCAAATGTCTTTTTGGTGTTGAAGTTCAGTAACAGAAACAGTTAATGGTACCATGATTTCTAATCTTGGATCATTACCTTCTTTTCTTAGTTCTGCCTCTGCTTCAAACAATGCATCAAATTGAGTAGCACTAATTTCTGGATAAACAATACCAAGACGAACTCCTCTTAGTCCCATCATAGGGTTAACTTCGTCAAGTGCATCAATCCTATTCATTATCTCTTGATGAGATATGTTAAGTGCTTTTGCAATTTCTTTTTGTTTTTCTTCTGTATGAGGTAAGAATTCGTGAAGTGGTGGGTCAATTAGACGGAAAGTAACTGGCTTGCCATTCATTACTTTCATTGTTCCCTTAACTGCCTCTTTAATATAAGGATGTAGTTCTGCTAAGTATTTCTTTCTTTCTTCAGTGTCTTTTGAAAGAATCATTTTTCTTAGTATATTAAGTGGAGCCTCTGCGTTTTGTCCGTAGAACATATGCTCAATTCTAAATAGACCAATACCTTCTGCACCAAAAGCAATTGCTTGCTCAGCATCTTCTGGGGTGTCAGCATTTGTTCTAATTCCCATTGAACGGTATTTGTCTACAACTTTCATGAAGTGTTGGAATAATGGATTCTCAGTAGCATCTATCATCTCAATTTCTCCATCATAAACATATCCTCTTGTGCCATTTAAGCTAAGAGTATCTCCTTCTTTATAGGTTTTTCCTGCAATAGTTACTGTGTTATCATTCATATTAATATGAACTGCTTCACAACCAACAATACAGCATTTTCCCCATCCTCTTGCAACAAGTGCTGCGTGAGAGGTCATTCCACCTCTTGCAGTTAAGATACCATTTGCTGCTCTCATTCCTTCAACGTCTTCTGGATTTGTTTCTTCACGAACCAAAATACATTTGATACCGTCCTTTTCCATTTCCATTGCTGCTTCACTTGTTAGGGCAATAACTCCAACTGATCCACCAGGACCTGCTGGTAAGCCTTTTGCAATAACTGTGTTTTTAGCTTCGTCTTTTGAGTCAAGAATTGGGTGAAGAAGTTCGTCTAGTTGATCTGTTGAAACACGGTTGATTGCTTCTTTTTCACTAATTATTCCTTCTTCAAGCATATCCATAGCCATTGTCATTGCTGCAACACCAGTACTTTTTCCAATACGGCATTGTAGCATATAAAGTGTACCATCTTGAATAGTAAACTCTATATCTAACATATCTCTATATGCTTTTTCTAAAATATCACGGATTTCGCAAAGCTCTCCATAGGTTGTTGGCATACTTTCTTGCATTGAAGGAAGATGCTCATTTTGACTATTACGAGTGTCTGCGTTTAATGGGTTTGGAGTACGAATACCTGCAACAACGTCTTCACCTTGTGCATTAACTAACCATTCACCATAAAATTGGTTTGCTCCAGTTGCTGGGTTACGAGTGAAAGCTACTCCTGTTGCAGAGCTATCTCCCATATTACCAAATACCATTGCTTGAACGTTTACTGCTGTTCCCCAATCGTCTGGAATTCCTTCAATTCTTCTATATGATATTGCTTTCTTTCCGTTCCAACTCTTAAACACAGCTTTTATTCCTCCTTCTAATTGAGCATTTGCATCATCAGGGAATTCTGTTCCGATAGTTCTTTTAATTGTTGTTTTGAAAGTTTCAGCCAAAGCCATTAGGTCTTCAGTTGTTAGGTCTGTATCTATCTTATATCCTTTTGATTTTTTGTAATCATCAAATATATCATCTAAAATACGACGGATACCAACACCATTTGTAGGTTCAAGCCCTTCAGCTTTTTCCATAACAACGTCAGCATACATCATAATTAAACGACGATAAGAATCATAAACAAAACGAGGATTATTAGTTTTTTTGATTAAACCAGGGATTGTGTTAGAAGATAATCCTAGGTTAAGAACTGTATCCATCATGCCAGGCATAGAGCTTCTTGCTCCAGAACGACAAGATAATAATAAACAATTTTCGCTGTCATTATATTTCATCCCCATCACATCTTCAGTCTTCTTTAATCCTTCCCAAACCTCATCCATTAAGCTTTCAGGTAAGTTGCAATCGTTTGCATAATAATCTATACAAGCCTCTGTTGTGATTGTTAAACCTGCAGGAACGGGAAGCCCCAACAGACACATCTCAGCCAAATTTGCTCCTTTACCACCTAATAAATTCTTCATGTCAGCTTTTCCTTCAGCAGTTTTGCCACCAAAAGAATAAACATACTTCTTTACGTTTGCCATTTTCATTAATTATTTAATTAAATATCTATACATTATAGTTAATATCAATCTATTATCCCTAATATTTATAACTTAGGGCTTGCAAAGATACAAAAAAACAATATTAA